>JAFYYO010000117.1 GCA_017557475.1 Bacteroidaceae bacterium | reverse complement strand
TGTGATCCTACGCCGGTGTCGTTACCTGTTGTCAGCGTATAGAAGAATGGGCTGGTCTTGTCCTGAGTGCGGAAGATGATATAGGTGTCGCCATTGGCATCAGCCTGACCACCCCACTTTGTAGCCCTGACTTCCTTCTCTTCGCCGGTCTCTTCGTCGATGACTGTCTTATTGAGAGCGTTACCGTCGATGAGGTTACCATAGAAACCATCACTGAACTGACCAACTGTGTGACCGCCGAGCAGGATGTAGTAGCACTCGTTGTCTTGGTCGACTGCATTGATAATCCACTGCAGGTAATCAATCTCTGCCTGAAGAGCTTCGTCGTCGAGAGAACCTTCATTGGTCTCAGCGTTAACGATATTGGCATGCGTACCACGAATGAACTTAGCACAAGGCACGACGTTCTCTGTAGTATAACCATCGTACCAAGTCAACAGGCTTGGAGTCGTCATACCATAACCCTGCAGCTCAGTGTAGATAGAGTCGTACTTCTCATAGAGGTCGGCAGATGCAGCAATCTGAGTCTGGAGGTCTACGAGTTCGTTCTTGATCTTCATCACATCAGGAGCGTTGACGGTGGTCAGCAATTCTTGATGCTTTTCGTTGTACTCGTCGATGAGAGCCTTGTAAGCTACTCTTTCTGCAGGATCGTAATCCTCGAACTGAGATGCAAACTCTTCACGATACTCCATCAGGTTACCTGTGTTGTAGAACGTGAACTCGTTCATCTGAATGAGGTCACCGCTGACTGCCTCGAAGACTTCAATCATGAAGTACTTGTAAGGCACTATGCAACCGATAGAGAGATAGATATAGCTTTCGAACTCATTGTCGGTATGGAGGATGTCCTCTCCAATGTTGTTCTTCTCGTCGATGAGTACCCAAGCGTTGGAGTTGCGGACAGCTGTGGGATCGAAGCCTTCATCTTCCTTACTAATTTCTTCGTCGAAGTTAGCGCCCCAAATCTTCCAGCTCTTCCAGTTACGTCCAGGATAAGAGTGGGTGTCGCCACCAGTCACGAGCCCATAGTATGTGGGCTGGATGGGTTCGTCAGCTTTGAAGATAGTCCATGCGGGCCATGAGTTGGTACACCACTTGGTTGCCACTCCTTGTCCTCCATAAGCAATACCGTCATAGAGCATAGCATCATCCTCACCTCCGAAGCCGCCACTACCAGCAATATGTGTGTAGGTAGCATAGATGGGATCGGGAATTGCAGAGTTGTTGATGATAAAGGTGTTGATGCGGTTTGCTTCCTTCAAAGCCTGTGCGCCAGTAAGCTGACGGTTTGCCTGAATGTATGCAAGATTACCAACAGGATAGTCTTCGCAAGGAGCGATGACGGTCGCACTCATCCAATTTGTCAGGTAAGTAACTGCTTCTTCCGAGAGTTCGCCGCCGTCGATGGCGTTTTGAGCTTGGTTGCGAGCAGTAATCAGTTCTGCATAGTTGGCAGCAGAAGTATTGATTTCTTCTGTCAGGTTATCGACAGCTGCACGGAGCTGACCGAATTCCTCAGTATCGGTGCAAGCCTTTAGCTGTGCGATAGTAGCTTCCATCTGGTCGAGCAGTGCCTTTTCTGCAAAGGCATCAGGATCGAAGTTAGCCTCAGCAGTTGCAGCGATGTCGTCACGATCGAGGATAACGGTGTATTGGTCGCCCAAAGCTATATCTGCCATCTGCATCGTTGTGCCGCCGACAATCTTGTTCACCTCAACCTTGAAGTACCTGAATTCCTCAGTTATACCTTCGGAGATGGTGAAGAATGCATCCGTAAAGTTGGCAGCAGGCAGCTCGTTCATGCCGTTACCTGTAGGAACATTAGACTTGTCATCGAGGAGAACCCAGTTCTGAGATGAACGAGTCACGTCTTCATCTTTGTCAGCGTTCATGCCATAGATCTGCCACTGCTTCCAGTTACGGCTGGAATATCCACCAGTGTCGTTGGCAGTAGTGAGGATGTAATAAGCGGGAGCCATTGAGCGGGATGCCTTAAAGATGACACATCCGCCGTTTGTCGTTTCTCCCTTGTTGTTGCTTACGAAGTTGCTGTAGCACCACTTCGTGCTTGAGTCACCATCGACAAGAAGGTTGCCAGTCTCGTTGTTATTGCCACCGTTATAGTAGATGCTGTAGTAGTTGACAGGCTGGTCGGTGCTTGTACCTTGGTCTTCCAACCACTTGAGATATGCCTGGAAGTCGCCATAAGTACCTAAACCGAACTCGGCCATCTGCTGATAGACGTCGGCACCAGCAACAGTCTTCTCAAGCTCAATCCAGAAGTACTGGTAAGCAGTCGTTGGATTCTTGTTGAAATCGAGGTTGACAGGCTCGAAGTTTGCCGCAGGCATTGGTTCGTCATCGCGTTCGTCGATGAGTGTCCAACCTTCGCCTTCGCGAACAGCCTGTTCATCGCTCTCGAAGTTACCGCCGTAAATCTTCCATGATGCCCAGTTACGACCAGTGTTACTACCAGTGTCGTTAGCGGTCACGAGGAAGTAGTACTCGGGAACGACAGCCTTGTCGGCCTTCACGATGATGTACATGATGTTGGCAGAATTGTCAGGATTGTTGGGATAACTTTCCTCATCGCTGAGGCTTGGGTCGAACCAGCCACCCCACTTGGTTTCAATTTTCATGTCCACCAACTTGGGATAGCATTCTTTACCACTTGGATCTCCCTGTCCCCACGAAAGTTTGCCGTCAATCGCGGTTAGAGGAACGTACTCCGCCCTAGCACTCTGGGCAGCCAGCATCATCACCATAGCGACGAGGCACGTCCAAAGAGTGCTTGAAGATGTAAATACTTTCTTCATTGTGTTAGGTTTTAGAAGTTAATAAATAGATTAATTAATCGTTAATTTTCTTTCTTTAGCACGCTTTTACACGCTCGCAGGCGCACACACGGCATCTTGCGGAAGGCAAAGTTAAGGGTTTTTCTCGGCTTTTTTGCTTTTCTTGACAGGAATTTCGCGAATTTTAAGGTTTTTTAACGCATGTTGCGACAATCCATCAAGCACGATTGATAAATCACCACTACATGCATACTGACAAAATACAACAAGGAAGACCGACAAACTATGCACGTTTAACGCCCAGTCCTAACGTGTCAGTACCCCAGTACCTGCAGGGAGATACTCGAGTACCTCCACGGTGTGACTGGAGTACTCCCACGAAGGGACTATCGGAGTACTGAGTCTAACCAGCGGGAACTGCACTATTTATCGGGTCTGGGAGGCAGTTCCTGCTCCCCCAGAAACGGCTACAATTGGCGAATCAGCAATACCACATCTTTGGCGTTGACCTTCCCATCACCATTGAGATCCGCAGCTTCCAGAACGAAACCTTCTACTGGTTTGCCCACAATATAGCGCCTAAGCAGCTCATAGTCAAGGAGATTCACTTCACCATCACCATTCACATCACCAGGAAGAACTTGCTGATAGGTGAAGAAGAAATCGTAAGGCGTATAATTGGTGGCTCCCAAAGTGGTATCATTCTCGCGATGATCGAGGAGCGTCCACACTTCATCATCAGGAATTTCGCTCTGAGTATTACTGCCAAAGAGCGACCAAGAATTCGGGTTTCGCCCAGGATAGGTCTGCGTATCGGCAGCTGTGGTGATGCGATAGCCAGAGAGTTCGACTGAATTGCCCGCGTCTATATATATATATAATGTGGAGCTCGGATCGAAAGCGGCACAATACTTCGTATAGATATCATCGTCGAAGAGGTCGCCAGGATCGTGGTCCTTGATGTAAGTGCCTGTCCAAGCGTAAGTCGTGAGCGGCGTTATCTCGTTGCCCAGCTTGTCGAGAAGGTCGAACTCGCAAAACTGTATCGTAGGTCCGCTGACAATTTCATAGATAGCCAACTGGTAGTAGCGATGTCCTGGACGTTTCGCCACGACGGTAACTGCACAGGTGTCGCGCAAAGTACTAATGTTTGGAGCCAAAACGATAATGTCTGTCTGGCCCAATCCTACTGCCACAACATGGCCGTTCTCATCGACGGTAGCTACCTCTTCATTTGTGCTGACCCACTGCAAGTTGACGTTCTGTACGGCTGCTGGCGTATAGCTTGCTTCCAACTGCAACTCTTCGCCAGGAAGAAGCATAGCAGAATGCTCGTTCAGGTCAAGCGTCTTGAGGGAATGAGGAATAAAGAAGTCGTAAGGCGTATAGTTGGTAGGCTCCATCGTCCAATCGTCTTCGCGCTCATCGATAAGCGTCCAGCCAGAGTCGTCTGGGTCAGTCAGTTGCATGTTACTGCCATAAAGCTTCCACGAACTGGGGTTACGGTCAGGGCAATCTCCTGTATCGTTGGCCGTATAGATACGGTAGCCATAAGCATCAACCTCGCTGCCAGCATCGAAGAGGAAATAGGATTTGCCGTAGAAAGGACCGCAGTATTTCGTGTAAACATGTCCGTCGGCAGCATTATCCCAACCCTCATTGTAGTAGGAATCCTCAGTTCCTGCATAGACATAGAGGTCGTTTACCTCATTAAGAGACTCGTCGAGAATGTCGAACTCCGAGAACTGTAGGGTTCCGTAACTGCCGTCTTGTACCTTCGTAATGACCAGATTGTAATAACGGTACTTAGCCGCTTCGCCAGTAAGATTGGTGTAGAAGCCGTCCTTCCCATAGACTTTGCCACTCATCTTGCTGAGTACGGGGTAGAGGTCGTGTGGCTTTCCGTTGTCAAGATTCTGTCGCCACTTATCCCGCTCGCCGCTTCCATTGAGCAGATAGCACAGTTCGCCGTTATCCACTTGAGCAGTCGTCATATTGTTCGTCTGCATAGAAGTGTAGTCCCAGCAGTTCTCGAGAGTGGTGCCCTTATTGGCAAAGGCAAACTCCTTGCCTTCAGTAGCTCCGGTAATGATGCCTATGTTATAGCAGTCCGTCAACGTCACCTTGCCTGCCGACGGGCCTATAAGTGCGGCGGCATTCTCGGCAGCTGTGACGGAACCAGTATTGCAGCAGTCGGAAAGCTTGAACGTTGCCAGCAGACGACCATAGCCTACGATGCCGCCAGCTATGCCTCCAGAGACAGAAACC
>JAFYYO010000116.1 GCA_017557475.1 Bacteroidaceae bacterium | reverse complement strand
TCCTGACTCTTGACACGAGCCTTGGCTGCGATGTAGTTCTGCTGACCATTGTTGGCATTGAGCCAGTACTGCTCAATCGTGCTTGAGAGCGTGTTCTTTTTGTCTTGCAAGTCAAGTTTGGAAGAGAGTTGTTGCAACTTGGCTGTCTTGACATTCGATTGGTTGCGACGATTGTCGAAGATAGGCACGCTGAAGTTGAGGCCTGCACTCATGTTGAGGTTGGTCTTCATCTGTTCGCCAAAACCATTGCTGCTGCCTGATGAGTGATTGCTTCCCAGACTTGCACTTGCTCCGATGGTAGGATAGAAGCCTCGTTTAGCGATGTCAAGCTGCATATCTGCTGCTTCGATGCTAAGTTCGGCACTCTTTATCTCGGGCCTTGTTCCAAGAGCCTTTTCGTAAGCCTCTTGGGCACTTGGCACGAGAGCAAGAACCTGTTCATCTGAAGGAATGTTGCCTGCCACATCAAAAGGAGTGTTGAGGTCAAGTTCGAGAAGAGCCTTGAGTTGGCGCTTGTAGTTGGCGAGTTGTGTCTCGCTATTGACAACAGAGTACTGGGCACTGCTCAATTGTGCTTCGAGTTGCACAACATCTGCCTTTGCCATTTGTCCTTGATTCATCATCTCTACACCTCTGTCGTATTGGCTTTGTGCAGTAGAGAGAAGCAGTTCGTTGACCTTCTTGGCCTCTTTTGTGTACATGATTTGCACATAGAGCTGTGCAATCTGTTCTTGTATGCTGAGTTCGCTCTGCTCTGTGGTGAGGGCAGTGATGCGATTCTGCAACTCCTGTTCTTTGATGTTCTTGTGATTGATGCCGCCGTTCCAGAGAGTAACATTAGCGTTGAGGCCATAAGTCCCTTGGTAGGTGACATTGCTTCTGGTGCTCGTTACTTGGTCTCCCTGGACAATATTGATGACCTCAGTAAAGGGACGATAGCCCACGCCTTGGTTTGTGCTGAAACTGAGGCTGGGGAAGAGTGCACCCTTGTCTTGCCAGAGGCTCACTTCGCTTCTCTCTTCACTGATGCGATTCTTCTGCACTTGGATATTATGCTCCAGCGCATAGTCCAAGCAGTCTTGCAGCGTCCATGCCTGTTGAGCATAGCCTGTTCCTGCAATAAGCATCAAAATGGATAACAATCTTATTCTCATATTATCTTATTTTCTACATTTCTAATTCTTTAAATGTGTAGTGCCTTTTAGCATAGTATTCCCACAATAGGTTGGTGGGAGAGAGTATCTCGTTGGCAGTCACAACTGTTGCTGCCAGATTCTTGTCTCTGTCTTCCTTGAAGTCCTTTCGCATCTTATGGAAGTCGAGATGTGCCTTCATGACAGCCTTGCAAGTCGCCCAATGACCGCCGACAAGGAAGTGAAGAGCGGCTGCGGCATCCAATAATCTGCGCCAGCACATGACCTTGCGGAACTTCTTTTCAGGCAAGTTTTTGTAAAGAAGCAGCAGGTTGTTGCGGAAGTTGAGGTAAGCCTTCTGCGGACTTCCCTTTGGCAAAGTGCCGCCACCAACATGATAGACGACGCTCTTAGGAATGCAGACGATGTCATAACCGCGACTTCTGAGACGCCAGCAGAGGTCGATTTCCTCTTGATGAGCGAAGAAACGAGCATCCAGTCCACCTGCTTCCAGATAGAGATTGCGGCGAATGAGCAAGGCTGCTCCTGTCGCCCAAGCCAAAGAAGCAATGTCGTCATATTGTCCTTTGTCTCGCTCTACTGTACCAAGGATTCGACCTCGACAAAAGGGGAAACCCAGTTTGTCTATATAGCCGCCGCAAGCCCCTGCATATTCCAGCATTTCGGGAGCCCATTCGCATCGAATCTTTGGCTGGCATGCTGCGACTTCAGGATGAGCTTCCATATAGTCGAGCATTGGCTTGAGCCAACCCTTTTCTACGCGAACATCACTATTGAGCAAGAGGCAAAGGTCGCTGTCCACTTGGGCAATAGCTTTGTTGTAACCTTCTGCAAAGCCGTAATTGTGGTCAAAGGAGAGAGTGCGAATGTCAGGGAACTGTTCAGCAAGCAGTTTGAGCGAGTCGTCAGTACTGCCATTATCAGCCACAACGATTTCAGCCTCGGGCGAGTGCTCTATGACTGAAGGCAGGAAGCGGCGCAACATTTCAGCTCCGTTCCAGTTGAGTATGACGATGCTCAGTTTCATTCTATTGTTCCAACAAGCGCGTCTCCTTTCTCGTTCCATTCGCCAAGACGAACTTGAACGATAGACCCCTCTAAATCTCCCCCTAGAGGGGAGACTTCTACGCGGATGTAGTTGTCCGTGAAGCCATGCAACGGACCACCTTTTCGGTTATGTTCGAGCAGGACTGGGCGCGTTTGTCCTTTATATATATTATAATGTGTGCGCAGTTTCTCGTCGCTGAGTGACAGGATTTGCTGACTGCGCTCATGTTTCTTTTGTGGTGACACTTTGCCAGGTATCTGGAGAGCCTTTGTGCCAGGTCGTTCGCTGTAACTGAATACATGATACTGGCTTACAGGCAAAGCCTTCATGAAGTCATAGGCTTCGGCAAAGAGTTCGTCCGTCTCTCCTCTCATTCCCACGATAACATCCACGCCGATGAAGGCATCTGGGATGTACTTCCTGACCTCTGCAATCTTCTCTGCAAAGAACTTTGTGTCGTATCGGCGATGCATCAGCTTGAGCACTTCGTCGCTGCCGCTTTGCAGAGGGATGTGAAAGTGTGGCATGAAGGCTCGGCTCTCGCTGCAGAAACGGATGATGTCTTCTGTGAGCAGGTTCGGCTCGATGCTGCTGATGCGATAACGTTCTATGCCTTCCACTTTGTCGAGGGCTTTCAAGAGGTCGATGAACTTCTCCCCAGTAGTCTTGCCGAAGTCGCCGATGTTGACACCAGTCAGCACGATTTCCTTGCCCCCTTGCTGAGCTGCCTCTTCTGCCTGCTTGACCAGAGAGTCGATGCTGCCGTTCCTGCTCCTTCCTCTTGCAAAAGGAA
This sequence comes from Bacteroidaceae bacterium, assembly GCA_017557475.1. The sequence continues at coordinate 3,344 of JAFYYO010000116.1, read as the reverse complement.
TGGTGCAGTAAGTGCAGAAGTAGTCGCAGCCGTCCTGAACCTTTAGGAAGAATCGAGTCCGTTCACCACGAGCACAAGCCCCCCACCATACCTCTTCCTGATGAGGAAGGTTTGCTATTAGAGACGGAATGTCGCCTTTTTGTTTCGAACTTACCACGAGGTCAATGTTCTCGAGGCACTTCTTGTCCTCTCCCTTTAGGGGAGAGTTAGAGAGGGTCCGTAGTTCTGTATAGCATCCCGTTACCACCATCAGTGCTCCCGGGTGTCTGCGATGGAGTCGGCTGATGGCTTGTCTGCTCTTGCTGTCTGCCACCTCTGTGACGCTGCAAGTGTTCACGATGCAGATGTCTGCCGTCTCTCCATTCTTGGCGGTCTCCACACCCGCTGCTTCCATTTGTTTCTGTATGGTGCTTGTCTCGGCGAAGTTCAACTTGCAACCGAGGGTGTAATAGACAGCCTTCTTACCTTTTAACGCATTCACGCTGCAAAGATACGAAATTTCATCGAACATTGAAGCAAAGCACTACAAAAAGTTAACGAAGCACATAGAAAAATTATTGTTTCTTAAGATTAGGCTTTAGAATGGTTAATAGCCCCCATTAGGGCTATAGAATTGATTTATATCAAGCAAAGCCCCATTTTTTTAGGCTTTTTGAAGAAAAAACGATAAAAAATGAAAAAAAGTTGTGAAAAGTTGCACGCAATTCGAAAAATCGGCGTACCTTTGCAGCGTTTTAAAGAACAATTGATTGTTTTACAAGTTTTAAAAAGCAAAAAAGAAATGAAAAAGTTAGCATTTTTGTTCGCAGCTGTTGTTGCTGTATCTTTCGCATCTTGTGGTCAGAAGACTGAGCAGGGTACCTGCTGCGATAGCGACAGCGTAGCTGTTGAAGAGACAGTTGACACTTGCGCTTGCGACACTTGCGCTTGTGACACTTGCGCTTGCCCCGTAGCTGAATAATCAACAGTCGAGCAAAAAAAGTCTCTGAGGACTGTACCGATAGGTATGGTCCTCTTTTTTTGTGCCTGTTGAAAACGAACAGGTTGCCTATGCTCGGAAACTAAGCCTGCCTACCTGCCCAACTAGCCGTGCCTAATTCGTCAACTAGCTGTGCCTAGTTGGCAAACTAGGCGTGTTATGTTTGCAATCATAACGTGTAATGATTGCCAATGACACGTGTTATGTTTGCGATTATAACGTGGAGTGTTTTCAAATGCACCTAACGAAAAAGGGACGCACCTAAGCGCGTCCCTTCTGTAGAGGTGGGTTCCGTTATTTCTTCAGGAACTTCTTGCCATTCTCGATGACGACGCCCTTGTAGCCGTTTCCAACCTTCTGACCTGCGAGGTTGTATGTGCCCTCTCCCTTTAAGGGAGAGCTGGAGAGGGTCTGTACGCCATCTATATAGTCTTGGCTGGCAATGACAACCCATTCGTTAGCAACCTGAGTGCCGTCGACAACGACGCCGGTGTTTTCAACGAATGTGGCTCCTACGGGCAGACCTATTGTGAGGCCGTCGCTCAGGGTCATGGAATTGAAGTATACCAGCGAACCGTGATTAGTGTCTCCGCTCTTTGCCATTAGCACAGTCTCTTCGCCCGACATCGTTATTGATGGGTAGCCACTGTTTGTCTGCCCTATGATTCCCCAATAGTTCATACTCTCTGCCGATACCTTTACACCGTCGGTGAACACGAGGTCGTGCATCGTCAGGAATGCTGTGGACGGTGACTTGAGCTCCAGTGAACCGCCGCCATAGAAGACTATCGTACCTTTGCTTCCTGTTCCTAAAAAGTCTATGCAGGCATAATATTGTTCGGGGGTAATGTAGTTCTGTCCTACCAGTCTTATCTGCAGGTCGGAGATGGTGGAACGGATGCCTGTATCTTCTGCTGGTGTGATGTTGGCATTGATGAGTGTGAGCGTGTTTGTCTCTGGGTCGTAGCTGACAGTTCCGTCGCCAAGCACGTCTTCCTGATTCTCTGTGCTGACCTGAATGCCTGCGATGTAGAGGTTGTAGGTCTGGACTTCGGCAGGCTTGCTAATTGTTACCCATTGACCCGCTACGATGGTATTGCGACGGCCTACACAGATGGCCATTTGGCTCATGACGAACTTGGCACCTTCTGGTTGAATTATCTCGAGCCCGTCGTTCAGGTTAAGGCTTGTGCAAGCGAATGATGCATCGCCGCCCTTTGTGTTCACGACGGTCTCTGCTCCGCTGATGGTGGATATGCCTGACATAATGCCTAATTTCTCTGCCTCGGTTGTGATCTGTGCTCCATCAAGAATCTTCAGTGTGTTCACCTCAGCATAGATGCCGTACATTGCCGATACGTTGAGCGAGCCAGGACCTTCAATGTAACCAGTTTTCTTGAACCAGATGCCATGGCTTGTGCCATTCAGTGAAGTGGTGCAAGTGATAGTGTTGTTTCCCTCGAGCTTTATGTGGAGTTCGTGCTCAGCCTCGATGCCGCTGCCCACACCTCCGTCAATGTTGGCATTGTCGAGTGTCAAGGTGTTCATCTCTGGGTCGTAGCTGACGGTTCCATCGCCAAGGACATCGTCCATATTATGATTGGTGATGCCAATGCCTGCAACTCTGATGTCGTAGGCCTCCGTGTACTGAATCGTTACCCATTCGTCCTTGATGACGTTGCCGTCGGCATCCTTTATCTCGCCGTCAACATACTGAGCGCCTGCAGGTTCTTCTATTGCAAGGCCATCCTCGAGTGTGAGGGCTGTAGAGGCTCTGAATGTTCCGTTTGCATCAGGCGAGCACTTCATCTTCACCACAGTCTCTTTGCCGCTGATGATAGTCTCTTTGCTGTCGATGGCATATCGGGTAGAGCCTTCAGTCGTCAGCTGTGCGCCGTCGCTGATATACAGCTTGCTTGTAGTGTCGATGCCATATTGTCCTGTTGTATAGAGTGAGCCAGGGCCTTCGATGTAGCAGTAAGTATTGCCGAAACCGATACCCTTTTTCGTGCTGCTTACATGGTTCTGGCCGATAAGCTTTATGCGAAGGCGAGTGCCCTCGATGCCGTTTTCCGAGCCAGCCTCGATGTTGGCGTTATTGAGGACGAGCGTACCAGTTCCGGTATTGTGTGCGGGCTCTTGGAAGACGATGGTCGTGTCACCCAGGACTGCATGCTGGTTGGCATTGGTAATCCTTGTGCCTGCCACATAGGCGTTGTATTGTCTGAGCTTGCCGATGACGACCTCTTTGCCATAGATGGTCTTGCCTTCAGCATCACGCAAGCTTCCGCTGACGAGTGTCGCTTCCGCAGGTGTCACGATGATGTTGTCGTCTTGAAGGATAAGGTTGTCCACACTGAGAGGC
>JAFYYO010000115.1 GCA_017557475.1 Bacteroidaceae bacterium | reverse complement strand
GGAATCTTCGAATCTAATACTTTTGCCATAATGTATTTATCATTTAGTGATTCTACTTAAAGTGAACTAACTCAAACGCCACAACTGCCACTGCAACAGGGGCTGAAGTTCTGGATGGCAAACACAACGACTACAGCTGCGAACATGAGCACAACGAGGGTTGCGTAGATGTTGCCGATGCAGCGCCAACGCTGGAACCACACCTTGCCGCTCCAACCAAGCGTCTGCAAAGCGCTCCAGATGCCGTGTGTCAGATGGAACCAAAGTGCAGCGAGCCATACGAGATACAGGCCTGAATAAACGGGACAGCCGAAGGTCTTCTTGATCCAGAACACTCCGTTGGCCGCATTCTCAGCAGCTTCGCCGTCAATCAACTCGGCAGCCATCATGTGCCACCAGAAGTTGTAGAGGTGCAGACCCATGCCCAGGATGACGATAATGCCGAGAACAAGCATGTTCTGGCTCGCCCATTCCACCTTTTCGGGCTTGTCTGTCACGGCATACTTGTTGCTGCCGCGAGCCTTCTGGTTCTGCAAAGTCAGCCAGAAAGCATAGATGAAGTGAATGGCCACAAGGCCTGCCAGACCAACGGTTGCAGCTACGGCATACCAGTTGGCTCCCAGCATCTCACAAATCCAGTTGTAGCCATCCTCACTGATGAGTGCCACAACATTCATTGACGCATGGAACGTCAGGAACAGGACAAGCGCGATGCCGGTGACGGACATCACTACTTTCCTGCCGATAGATGAATTAATTAACCACATAGAAATAATGAATTAAGTTATGTTTAGTTGTTGGTTTCACATGTGCACGTACCTTAAATTAGGTATAATACGGAGACAAAAGTACACAAAAAAGGTTAAATGCGCAACTTTTTCGAGGAAATGTTGCAGGAAATGCCTACTTTTGTACCTAAATAAACGTGCGATAGAGCTGATGGAGTTCAATTTTGATGTCGTAGTTGTTGGTGCTGGCCATGCTGGATGCGAGGCTGCTACTGCTGCTGCAAAGCTTGGTGCGAAGACTTGTCTCATTACAATGGACATGAATAAAATCGCTCAGATGTCTTGCAATCCTGCCATCGGCGGCATAGCCAAAGGGCAGATTGTCAGGGAGATAGACGCTCTGGGGGGTCACACAGGCGAGGTAACGGACGCGACAGCCATTCAATTCCGCATGCTGAACCTTTCGAAGGGACCTGCCATGTGGAGCCCTAGGGCACAATGCGACAGGGCTAAATTCATTTGGGCTTGGCGTGAAGTACTTGAGAACACACCCAATCTTTCCATCTGGCAAGATCAAGTCGTAGAACTACTCACGGATAAAACGCAAACGACACGTGTGTCGATGCCAAATGACACGTGTGTCGATGGCCAACGACGCGTGTGTGGTTTGCGAACGATGCAGGGAGTTATTTTCCACGCACCCTGCGTCATCATCACAGCTGGCACCTTCCTCAACGGATTGATGCACATCGGACGCACCCAGATTCCTGGTGGCAGATGCGCTGAACTGCCGAGCCTCCACCTCTCGGAAAGCATTGCAGCTCAGAGCATTACAGTAGGCAGAATGAAGACAGGCACGCCTGTTCGCATCGATGGACGTTCTGTGGATTTCTCCCAAATGCAGCGTCAGGACGGAGAACAAGACTTCCACAAGTTCTCGTATATGGGCGAGACGCGTCAGTTGCCGCAACTGCCTTGCTGGATTACCTACACGAACGAGGCTGTTCATGAGCGTTTGCGTGCTGCCCTACCCGACTCTCCGCTCTATAACGGGCAGATTCAAAGCATCGGTCCTCGTTACTGCCCGAGCATTGAAACGAAGCTCGTCACTTTCTCAGAACGCACTGAACATCAGCTATTTCTGGAGCCTGAAGGCACTTCGACGAATGAATATTACCTAAACGGCTTTTCGAGTTCGCTCCCCATCGAGGCTCAGATTGAAGCCTTGAAACTG
>JAFYYO010000114.1 GCA_017557475.1 Bacteroidaceae bacterium | reverse complement strand
TATGGGGACGCTTTACTTGGTGCCTACTCCTGTAGGTAATCTCGAGGATATCACGACGCGAGCACTCAAAGTGTTGCGCGAAGCTGACCTCATCCTGGCCGAAGACACAAGGACAAGTGGAAACTTGCTCAAGCACTTCGACATCAAGAACGCGATGCTCTCGTACCATAAGTTCAACGAACACAAGACGGTGGAAAGCATTGTGGAACGCCTTTTGAGCGGCCAAACAATCGCAGTTGTGAGCGATGCAGGAACGCCAGGAATAAGCGACCCAGGCTTCTTGGTTGCTCGCGAAGCCATCAAGGCAGGCATAGAGGTCATCACCCTGCCAGGAGCAACGGCTTTCGTACCAGCTTTGGTAAGTAGCGGACTGCCTTGCGATAGGTTCTGCTTCGAAGGTTTCCTGCCTCAGAAGAAAGGTCGTCAGACTCGACTTCAAGCGCTCTCAGAGGAGACGCGAACAATGATATTCTACGAGTCGCCACACAGAATCGTCAAGGCTCTCTCGCAGTTCATCGAGGTATTCGGAGCTGAGCGGCAAGTAAGTGTTTGTCGCGAAATCAGCAAGATTCACGAGGAAAGCGTTCGAGGCTCGCTTCAAGAGGTTCTTCAGCATTTCACAGAGAACGAGCCAAGAGGCGAATTCGTGATAGTTGTCGCAGGAAAAGACTCATCAACTAAGGAACTTAAAAACTTATAAACTCATAAACTTAATAACAGAAAACTCATAAACTCTTTCAATATGAAAAAGATTCTTATTTTCGTTGCTTGTGCACTCGCTTTAGGTGCTTGCAACATGACTGGTGAACAACAGGACGCAATTCAGCAGGAGCGTGATTCCTTGCAGCGTGTCATCAACGAGAAAGATACAGAACTTGATGACATCCTGAGCACTTTCAACGAGGTGCAGGAAGGTATTCGTCGCATCAATGAAGCTGAAGGTCGAGTTACGATTGCTGAGGGCAACCCCGAGAGTGCCAGCAGTAAAGAAGTGATTCACGAGAACATGGAGTTCATCAAGGATGCTTTGCAGCAGAATCGCGACATGATTGCACAGCTTCAACAGAAACTCAAGAACAGTAGCATCAAGAACACCAAGATGCAACAAACCATCGAGAACCTGCAAGCTCAGATTGATGCTCAGGCTGCTCGCATTCAGGAACTCGAAGCAAGCATCGCAGAGAAGGACGCACTCATCGAGTCTCAAGGCGAAGCAATTGCTGGACTCAGCAACGATGTGGCTTCCCTGACTGAAGAGAACAAAGTTAAAGCCGAGAAGGTTCAGCAACAAGATAAGGAACTGAACACTGCTTGGTTCGTCTTCGGCACTAAGAGCGAGCTGAAGGAACAGAAGATTCTGGACAAAGGCGATGTGCTCAAGAGTGGCGACTTCAACAAGAACTACTTCACGAAGATTGACATTCGCTACGATAAAGACATCAAGTTCTACAGCAAAAGTGCTCAGTTGCTCTCCAATCATCCTTCTGGAACCTATCAGTTGACAAAGGATAAGCAAGGTCAGTATGAGCTTCACATTACCGACCCACAGAAGTTCTGGAGCGTCAGCAAGTACCTCGTCGTTCTTGTAAAGTAATTGCATGAGAACCTCCCGAAGCAAGCACTATAACTCTTCACGCTCGTCGTTGCCTTTTGAGGAAGGAATGTCGAGTGTGAAGTTCCATAATGTTGTCGATGACAGCCCTGAGACTGCCGTGCTGGTTGGTCTCATCACACCCAATCAGGACGAACGCAAAACGGCCGAATATCTCGATGAATTGGCGTTCCTTGCAGAGACGGCTGGGGCTAAGACGATTCGTCGCTTCACCCAAAGGATGAACGGCCCGAATAGTGTCACCTACTTGGGCATCGGCAAGCTTCAGGAGATTCGTGACTTCATAGAGAAAGAAGAGGAGGCAGAGCGAGAAGTCTCGATGGTCATCTTCGATGATGAACTCTCTGCCAAGCAACTTCGCAACATCGAGAAGGAGCTGAAGGTCAAGATATTGGACCGCACAAACCTCATCCTCGACATCTTCGCTATGCGAGCACAGACGGCCAATGCAAAGACACAGGTCGAGTTGGCGCAGTATCGCTATATGCTGCCCCGTCTGCAACGGCTCTGGACGCACCTCGAGCGACAAGGTGGCGGCTCTGGAAGTGGCGGAGGCAAAGGCTCTGTAGGACTTCGCGGACCTGGTGAGACGCAGCTCGAAATGGACCGTCGAATCATCTTGAACCGCATCAGCCTGCTCAAGCAAAGACTGGCAGAAATCGACAAGCAGAAGACCACTCAGCGAAGCAACAGAGGCCGCATGATTCGCGTGGCTCTCGTTGGCTATACGAATGTGGGCAAGAGCACCCTGATGAACCTCCTCTCCAAGAGCGAGGTCTTCGCCGAGAACAAACTCTTCGCAACCCTCGACACAACAGTTCGCAAGGTCATCGTGGACAACCTGCCCTTCCTGCTCAGCGATACCGTCGGATTCATCCGCAAACTGCCTACAGACCTCGTGGAATCCTTCAAGAGCACGCTCGATGAGGTTCGCGAAGCCGACCTGCTTCTCCACATCGTCGACATCAGTCATCCCGACTTCGAGGAGCAGATAAAGGTGGTCGATAAGACGCTCTCAGACCTCGGTTGCAGTGACAAGCCGCAGATGATTGTCTTCAACAAGATAGACGCCTACACTTGGGAAGAAAAGGATGCCGACGACCTGACACCAGCCACGAGTCGCAATGTCTCGCTCGACGAACTCATCCACTCTTGGATGTCGAAACTCGGAGGTCAGTGCCTCTTCATCTCGGCTCAGGAGAAGACCAACATCGAGACCTTCAAGCAAGTGCTCTACAACAAAGTGCGCGAACTGCACGTCCAAAAGTACCCCTACAACGACTTCCTGTTCCAGCACTACGACAGCCCCCTCCCTTCCTCCCCCGAGGAGGAGGAGATTAACTCTAAACTCTAATCTATAAACTATAAACTATGAACTTCAAGTATGCCCCAATGTTCCAGATGGGCGAGGACAAGACGGAGTATCGCCTACTCACGAAAGAAGGCGTGACCGTTAGCGAATTCGAAGGCAAGGAGATTGTAAAGGTCTCTCCCGAGGCTCTGACTCTGTTGGCTCAGCAGGCCTTCCACGATGTAGAGTTCATGCTGCGCCGCGAACACAATCTGCAAGTTGCACAAATCCTGAAAGACCCCGATGCAAGCGAGAACGACAAGTATGTCGCCCTGCAGTTCCTGCGCAATGCTGAGACGGCTTGCAAGGGCATCCTGCCTTTCTGTCAGGACACAGGAACCGCCATCATTCATGGCGAGAAGGGTCAGCAGGTTTGGACGGGCTTCGAGGACGAGGAAGCGCTCTCCAGAGGCGTATTCAACACCTTCACTCAGGACAATCTGCGCTACTCCCAGAACGCTCCTCTGAATATGTACGACGAGGTGAACACGAAGTGCAACCTGCCTGCTCAGATTGACATCGAGGCTGTGGAAGGTGCTGAGTATCGGTTCGTTATGGTGGCTAAGGGTGGCGGTTCGGCCAACAAGACCTACTTCTATCCCATGACCAAGGCGACCATCCAGAACGAGGGCACCCTGCTTCCCTTCCTCGTTGAGGAGATGAAGCACCTCGGCACAGCTGCTTGTCCTCCTTACCACATCGCATTCGTCATTGGCGGCACCTCAGCCGAGAAGAACCTCCTGACCGTCAAACTCGCTTCCATCAAGTACTACGACTCCCTGCCCACAACTGGTGACGAGACGGGCCGTGCTTTCCGCGACATCGACCTCGAGCAGAAACTCCTCGAAGAAGCCCACAAGATCGGACTCGGAGCACAATTTGGTGGCAAGTATCTCGCCCACGACATTCGCGTCATTCGTCTGCCTCGTCATGGAGCAAGTTGCCCCATCGGCATGGGCGTGAGCTGCTCTGCAGACCGCAACATCAAGGCGAAAATCAACAAGGACGGCATTTGGCTCGAGAAGATGGACGACTGCCCAAGCGAACTCATTCCTGAAGAACTGCGTCTCCCTGGCGAGGGAACAAAAGGCATTGACATCGACCTCGACAAGGGCATCGATGCCGTTCGCGCAGAACTCAGCAAGTATCCCGTCTCCACTCGCGTCAACCTTCGCGGCACCATCATCGTGGCTCGCGACATCGCTCATGCCAAACTCAAAGCGCGTCTCGATGCAGGCGAGGGAATGCCCCAGTACTTCAAGGACCATCCTGTTCTCTATGCAGGTCCAGCCAAGACTCCCGAAGGCTATCCTTGCGGCTCGATGGGACCCACCACGGCAGGCCGTATGGACCCCTATGTCGATGAGTTCCAAGCAAATGGAGGCAGTCTCGTCATGATTGCCAAGGGCAACCGCAGCCAGCAAGTCACCGATGCTTGCAAGAAGCATGGCGGCTTCTATCTCGGCACCATTGGCGGCGTGGCAGCCGTACTGAGCCAGAGCAGCATCAAGAGCATTGAATGCGTCGAGTTTCCCGAACTCGGCATGGAAGCCATCTGGAAGATAACCGTAGAGGACTTCCCCGCATTCATCCTCGTCGACGACAAGGGCAACGACTTCTTCAAGCAACTCAAGCCCTGGTGCCCAGGCTGCAAGAAATAAGACGAAAACCCAATCTTATAACTGAAAAAGGCGGCAGAATCTGTCGCCTTTTCTTTTTTCAGAGCAGCCTCAGACATCATACATCAGCCATCATACATCAGCCTTCAGACATCAGACATCAGAACGGTCCGTAGCCGATGCAGGATGTGGTCGTGATGGCGGTCAGAGCTGCCGTGATGGCTGCCACGATGACTTTTAGGATAAGTTCCCAGATGTTGTTCTTTTTCATGATTGTGAGTTTTTGAGTTAATGAGTTCTTGAGTTAATGCCGTTAGGCATTTGACAGAGGTAGCCAGTAATTTTAATTGCTGGTAGGTGGATGCCGTGTAGATGGATGCATGCCG
>JAFYYO010000113.1 GCA_017557475.1 Bacteroidaceae bacterium | reverse complement strand
TTTCGGGCATCGCCACATCGAACTCGACCTTGCTCTCAGCCACCAGACTCGCGTCATCATTCTTGGCGACTGGATAAAACAGTTCTCCTATGTCGTGTATGATGGCGAACAACTCTACTTAGAGAACTACACCGAAGGCGAGAATCCGCTGTAAATCTACGAGTTAAGTTGCTCAATTAGACGCAGTATCCTTATAGTTTACACGTGCGAGGACTCCAGTACCTACGTGGAGGTACTCGAGTACATCCACGTTAGGACTGCAGTACTAACACGGAAGTATTGGCTATTTAACTAAGGATAATTCCAAGGTTGGCAGGAAGAGTGACCGTCAAAGGCTCGGATGAATTGAATGAGACCTTAACCTTATCGCCGCACAAAACATTTGTCAAAGTCGCATTATCCTTTTCTTTAATGCCCGTAAAATCAAAGAAATGATGGGGTAGGGTAAGTGAAATGGTCTCTTCCTTATCGGAGAAATTGGCGATAATCAAGGCCATTTTCTTGCCTTTATGACGGATGAAAGCATATTGACGGCTGAGATGTGGGTTCGCATACATCAGGTCGTAGAAACCGCCTTCACGATAAAGCGCTTGCTCTCGAAGGTTTAGAACAGTTTGATAGGACTTTCGTAGCGCAAGTTCTTCATATTTAAGCAGTTTCCCGTCAAAGCGACCTTTGTTTCGCCAACGTCTGATGGCATCAATCGTCCAATAGTCAAAGATGGTGGTTCGCCCGTCCTGACCGCTGAAACCCTCAGCATCCATGCCTCGCTCGCCCAGCTCCTGTCCGAAATAAAGCATGAATGGGCAAGGCATGAGACTGCTGACAAGAAGTGCAGAGAGAGCTTTCTTTGCATCTCCAAGCAGGAAATCGCTTGCCAATCTTTGTTCGTCGTGATTCTCTAGGAAGTTGAGCATCTGCCCACGAATATCATCAACTGCTTGCCAACAGGCAGTTATGCTTTGCGTGCTCTGACCTCGACAAACGTTCAAAAGCGTGTCGTAAAGGCCAACTTTATCATAAAGATAGTCAAAATGTCCACGCTGAATGTAGTCGCGATAAAGGCTTGGATTATAGACCTCGGCAATGAAAATGATGTCAGGATACTGGCTTTTGACCTGCGGCAAAGCCCACTCCCAGAACTCCACGGGCACCATTTCGGCCATATCGCAACGGAATCCGTCGATGCCCTTCGAGGCCCAATAGAGCAGGATTTGCAGCATCTTGTGCCACGTATCTGGAGTAGGGGAGAAGTGACCTTGCCTGCCACCAAGATAATCGACGCCGTAGTTGAGCTTCACAGTCTCGTACCAATCGTTCTTCGACGGCCTGGAACTAAAGTTATCGTTGCCCGTAGCTTTCGCAGGAACCTCTTTATAAGTAGAGTGGGGCAGGATGTTATCGAGATGCAACTGCTCTGCTGGAAGGTAATAGAAGTTGTTCGCGGGTGAGAATGAGCAGGTTGTGTCGTCGTCTTCACCCAGGTCGCGAACCTCTGGAGAAGGCTTCGCATCGGAATGAT
>JAFYYO010000112.1 GCA_017557475.1 Bacteroidaceae bacterium | reverse complement strand
CATAATTTTTGCGGAATGATGGAAAAAGTCGTAACTTTGCAGACGAAATGAAGAAGAGCGACATAGAGATAATGGCTCCTGTGGGCTCGCCCGAGTGTTTGGCGGCTGCCATAAGAGCAGGTGCGAACAGTATCTACTTTGGTATTGAGAACCTGAACATGCGTGCGCATTCTGCCAGCACGTTTTCTATCGACGACCTCAAGCGGATTGCCGAGGAGACGCGACGTTTCGGCATCAAAAGCTACCTGACCGTCAACACCATCATCTACGGGGAGGACCTGGAGTTGATGCGCACCATCCTCGACGCCGCAAAAGCCGCCGGCATCAGTGCCGTCATTGCGAGCGATGTGGCGGTGATGCTTTATTGCCGTGAGATAGGACAGGAAGTGCACCTGAGCACGCAGTTGAACATCAGCAACATCGAGGCCTTGCGTTTCTACGCACAGTTCGCCGATGTGGTGGTTCTTGCGCGTGAACTAAACATGGAGCAAGTCGCAGAAATCGCCCATTCCATCGAGAAATATGGCATCTGCGGGCCAAGTGGCAAGCCTGTACGCATCGAGATGTTCTGCCACGGAGCCCTTTGCATGGCAATCAGCGGCAAGTGTTACTTGAGCCAGAGCAACTGGGGACGTTCCGCCAATCGCGGTGAGTGCATGCAACTCTGCCGCCGTCGCTACACGGTTCAAGATGTGGAGACGGGCACGGAACTCGACATCGAGAACAAGTACATTATGTCGCCGAAAGATCTCAAAACCATCCATTTCATCGACAAAATGCTGGATGCGGGCGTTCGCGTGTTCAAGATAGAAGGACGGGCTCGCGGGCCGGAATACGTCGATACGGTTGTAAGGTGTTATCGCGAGGCAATCGATACGCTGACGAATCCCGAAGAGGGCAGAGAAGTGTTTCTTTCTTGCCTCAGCGATTGGGATGAACGACTGGCGAAGGTCTTCAACCGAGGTTTCTGGGACGGATATTATTTGGGCAAGACCATCGCAGAGTGGAACGACTGCCACGGCTCGAAAGCGACCGAACGCAAGGTTTATTGCGGTCGAACCGTGCGTTACTACTCGAAACTGCAGGTTGCTGAGTTCAAGATAGAAGCCTGCGAGCTCAATGTAGGCGACGAGATTCTGGTGACAGGGCCTACCACAGGAGCCTTGAGAGCCACAGTCAGCGAGATTCGCTACGACCTCAAACCCGTCCAGACAGCTCAACAGGGTTGGCACATCAGCATTCCTCTGCCGACCAAAGTCCGCAGAAACGACAAGCTCTTCATTATCCGTAACTTACAAGACGACGAGGCTCGTTGAAAAACTAGACGTGCCTAATTGGCAAACTAGGCGTGGCTAATTGGCAAACTAAACGTGCCTAATTGGCAAACTAGGCGTGGCTAATTGGCAAACTAAACGTGCCTAATTGGCAAACTAGGCGTGGCTAATTTGGAAACATACCTCGTCGCGCCAGCTTTTTAGCCGTGCCTCATTTGTACGATTTGTACAAGTGCTTGCACAACTTGTAATTCTTTCCGGCAGCACAAAACTTGTCGTACCTTTGCCTTCGAATTCAAAGACAAAGGACAGCCGGCTGTCTCATTTCCTAACCCAACAAACCACAAAAGAAAATGAGACAAGACACAAAGAAAATCAAGATGGCAGAACTCTCGAACGACTGCCGTTTGCTCGTCATCAGTCACATGCCTTTGGCATACGCCATGGCTTGGCGAATGAGAAACCAAGGCATCAGCCTGGAAGACCTTCAGCAGGAAGGATGCCTCGGCCTGTGCGAGGCCGCATTGCGCTACGACGAGACCGTCGATTCCACCTTCGCTACCTACGCAAGCTACTGGTGTCGGAAGATGATGCTCCGAGCCATTCATCGAGGCAAAACGACTGCAGACAATCAGCCAGAGGAGCCTCGTCAAGAACAGGAGGACATCCTTCGCATCGGACAGCAACACCGCATCGCCGATGCCCTGCAAGGCCTTTCGCCAAAGGAAGAACTCGTCGTCAGACACTTCTATGGTCTCGATGTCGAACGCCTCAGCATCACGGAGATTGCAGCGACACTTGGCATCAGCAAAGCCAGAGCCTCAGCCATCCATCGACACGCACTACTGAAACTCGAGAAGGCACTCATGCAGCGACCACTCGTGGACTATCTCGCCCCATGGCTCAAATAAACGGGAACAGGGCTGCCCGACACTATCGGACAGCCCTGCTTGCATAACAAAACCTCGCGTTTCCTCACTTTCTGCTTAAAATAACACTATATTTGCAAAAAAAGATGTATCTTTGCCATTGCCAACAAGACAGAAAGGCAGAATGAACAAGAACGGGACTCCGAAGAGACATCACCTGATGCGGCTCCTGGCAGGGCTGCCTCTTGATTGCCTGTATCTGCTGAGCGACCTCGCCTACCCTATCATATATTATATAATAAGGTATAGGCGGCGACTCGTCAGAGAGAACCTCCGCTGCTCCTTCCCCGAGAAAAGCGAACAGGAAATCCTGCGCATAGAGAAAGCCTTCTACCGTAACTTCTGCGATGTCTTCGTAGAAGCCTTCAAATGCCTCAACATCTCCGACGAAGAAATGCGTCGTCGTGTAGAAGTCTGCAACTGCGAGCTACCCGAACGATTGGCAGCCGAGGGCAAGAACATCTTCATGCTCCTCGGTCACTGCGGCTGCTGGGAATGGTATCAGGAAGTAGGCGAGCGATACAGCAACCCCAAGAAAGGTGCCGAGATATACAAGCATATCAAGAACAAGTACTTCGCCTCGCTCATGCACGAGATACGCAGTCGCTGGAACACCAAGCAGATTGAGATGCAGCAGACCGTCCGTACGCTACTCGGCATGAGCGCAGATGGTGAGCCCTTCCTCTGTGGCTTCATCCAAGACCAGGTATCAAAAGGAATGAAACTAAAGGACGTGACGCTTTTCATGAACCAGCCTATAGCCATCGTTCCAGGTGCTGAAGAATTGGCAAAAAAAGTGAATGCCGAACTTGTCTACCTCGATATAGAGAAGACATCGCGAGGTCACTACCGCCTCACCTTCTGCGAGATGACCATTCCACAAGACCTTCAAAGCAAGCCTTTCCCTCTTTCCGTGCTCTTCTTCCAAATGCTTGAGCAAACCATACGGCGTCAGCCGGAAATCTGGCTATGGTCGCACAACCAGTGGCGAAAGAACGACCTCGTGACATCCAACCTCACTCGTCTGAAGAATCTGTTCAGGCAAAAGAAAGGAAACAACTAAGCCAATATTTCGTATAATTGAAGTTGCGCACAAGTCTAAAGAGGACGTTTTGAGGCAGACACACAAATGAGTTAGCTACGAGCCTCTGCGACTTTTCGTACACACGCAGATACTTCCTGGGATAAGTGCAGTTGCGGACAAGGCTTTCGGCTTCTTCGTCGGTAAATTCCACACCGAAAGCTTCACGATGAGCTTTCCTTATGATCTCCACCTTCTCTTTGAACTTTAGCTCCTCATTCTGCATGGCGAAGCCTCCTTCCACGAAGGTCACGAAACAATGATTGACGAAGCAAGCCTTATGCCCTGCAGCAACTAAACGCAACATCAAGTCATAGTCGGCAGCAACACGATAAGCTTGGTCGTATCCTCCTATCTCCAAGAGGTCTGTTAGGCGGAACAACATGGAAGGGTGACGCGTCACGCAGAACACAAAGAACTTGTGCAGACGAAGCTGTGGCTTGCGCAAAGAAACACAATGCGGCTTCTTTGCAAGAATCGGAGCAAAGGAGAAGCTGCACCCACTCTCGTCCAAAGTCCTCACAGAAACTGCAAGCCCGTCGTCATCATGATAGTAATCATCCGAATTAAGGAAGGCAACATACCTTCCTTTTGCCAAAGCAATCCCTCTGTTCATTGCCTCGTAGAGTCCGGAATCTGTCTTGCTTAGGATTCGGAGATTGTGATGCTTGTTGTCGAAAGCCTTAAGGAAATCCATCGTTCCGTCTGTTGAGGCGCCATCTATAATGAGATGCTCAACCGTCACACCTGCTTGCCGTTGCACAGATTCAAGGTTTCTGGAGAAGAGTTCCTGCCGTCCTGCCTTCAAAGGATTAAAGCAAACTGTCACAACTGTCACATCCGGAGTTGCGGAGGAACAGTCCGTAGCAGGCTTTAGAATAAGGCTGTCCTGGAATTCAGAGGCGGATGGTATGAAGGAACACATCATATACTTATGTTTAAGGTCTCGGCTATCCAAGCCTTGATGTCATTCAACTCCTGCTCTGTTGCAAGGTTCAGGTTGTTGAAACAACAGAACTTATAGTTGCCCTTTCTCAAGCGAGCCAACTTTTTATGGACGTAGCCCGCCTTCTTCTTGGGTTGCAGGTAGAACATCACATCATTTGGACTCTTTACACAAAGGCGCTTCCGGTTGGCAAGATAAAGGAAATGAAGTTCCTCTGAATCGAATTGCTCCACATCACGGAAGCGATGTCGTATGTTCCGCTCTATGAGTTGGGGATGCAAGGCAAGGCATTCCTCAAAAGCATCACGGACGAGAGCCTTAGGCGTGTGACTCAGCCTGAGATAAGTCCAACGGTTGCCGGCAATCTTGGCAGCTTCAGTTACAAACCCTTTTGTGGTTGGTCGTGGCTTGCCGTCGCTGTGGCGCTTGATGAGTCGCGTCAGCCTTGTTAAGGGTAAGCAGCCCCACGTAGCATAACAAACAGATGAGCCTTCCTCCCCAAAGAAATCTTCTGGACAGACAGGCGCACCAAACATGACATCATCATTCATCTCGATGAAGTGACGACTAAGACCAGGAATACGCCAAAGCATGGTTTCGATAGAGAGCGAGTTGAAGGTAGGAAGGAACTGCTCATACCCTTTGAAGACATCCTTATGGTCAACAATCTCCACAGGAACAAAGCCTTCAGGGAAGTTCTCTTCAAGGAAAGGGATGACGTTCGGATCTTGATTGTCCGTCACAATATATATCTTGTGTATCCAAGGAGCAAAGCGATTGACAGAAGCAAGACACCATTTAATCTCCCCAATAGAAGCATAGCGAGTAACTCCGCCTACATCATCATGCTTGAGTTCACCTGACTGTGCATACTTCCTTCGCTGGGCTGCAAGCCTTTGGTCGTTGCCATCAACCCAAGTGACAACTATGTCAATTGGAACATTCATACTTCGAAACGTGATTTCTGAGGGAATCGTTTTTGGAAAGCTTCAAGCATACAAGCATGGAAGCGAAGGAACTTCTCTTCCGACATACT
>JAFYYO010000111.1 GCA_017557475.1 Bacteroidaceae bacterium | reverse complement strand
CTGAGCTTGCCGATGACGACCTCTTTGCCATAGATGGTCTTGCCTTCAGCATCACGCAAGCTTCCGCTGACGAGTGTCGCTTCCGCAGGTGTCACGATGATGTTGTCGTCTTGAAGGATAAGGTTGTCCACACTGAGAGGCTTTGTATGCTCCTGTGCCTTTAGGCGAAGTTCAGCATCGTCGGCAATGGTGAGGTCACCATGGACTTCGCAAACTGCACTGTGATTGGCGCTAAGGTCCTTTGCTTCTACTCGTGCCACGCCGTTTATGACACAATTACCCCTGGCTATCACAATGGCACGTCCCTCCGTGCTGACGATGTTCAGCTTCTCGCTGTACCAGTAACTTTCCTTCGTCGTGATGGTCAGTGTGCCTGGCACCGAGCAATATATGCCGACGTTCTTGGCAGTGATGCCTACAGGGTCTTGCCCAAGTTCAATGGTTGTTGCGTCCGGGATGTCGAACCTGATGCCCTCGTCGCCGTCTTCGTTCACGATGTCCACGCCGCTGAGGTGGAGCGTCTGCGTTGTCGGGTTGTAATAAGCATAGCCGTCGTCGTTGTTCTTTGTTACGCCGGGCAGTACGGTGAGGTCGTCGCAGTTGCCCGATGTGACGTTGCTGCCGCCTACTTTCACCTCGAAGACGACGTTGCCTTCCTCGTCGAGGCCGCCCACGACAACATTCCAGCCTTTGTTCCTTGCGATGTTTGCCTGCTCGCCGGTGCAGATATTGTCGTTAGATGAGCTGTTGCTGACGATGATGTTATAGCCGTTGCTCCATTGGGTGCTGGCCTCCGTTATTTCAGGCAAGCTCTCCAATACATCGGTCATCCATTCGTTGATGCTGTTCTTTTGGATGCTGATGTCGTGTATGATGTTGCAGTTGGAGAAGTCGAGGAATGTGAGGTTGTTGTAACTGCAGTTGAGCTTTTCGAGCTTTGGGCATTTCGTCAGGTCGAGCTGCGTGAGCTGGTTCTGATAGCAATCAAGACTGCTCAGCAAATTCATGTCCGAGGCGAAGTTGAGGCGTGTCAGGTTGTTAAAGCGGCAATCGAGTGTCTTCAGGAAATGCAAGTGCTCGATGCCTTGGAGCGAAGAGACGCCTTTGTTATAGACACTGACCTCGTCAACTTTTAATGTTTCATAGAAGTCAAGCTCTCCATTACTGTTGTCATCGAATTTCTCGCTAACATAGTTGCGGAAAGTTTCATCGGGGAAAGTCTGCTCGTCGATGGGAATGTAAGAGAGGATGGCTACATTGTTTGCCTTGGAGTCTCCTTCGGAGGAAAGGAATGTCTGCTCTGTCTCACTGTAATAGACAGGAGTCGTGGTTGGTTGTCCGTAAGCACCATAATAATGTTCATCCGGCACAAGTACTGTCATCCTTTCTTTTCCTGCCAGGGTGAACTCCTTCAGGTTTTCGACACCATACTTTGATTTGATAATCAAGGAACTGTTTTGTATGCCAAGCTTCTTGATGTTCCGCATGCCGTAGCCCAGCATGCCGCTCGTTTCAACAAGCGCATCAACGAGGATGATTGTCTCGCTACCTGTGCCACCAAGGAAGGCTGCGTCATTAGTTGATGAGACATCCAGTTGGATGTTTGAGAGGACAAGCTGCGCACCATTGGAAACAGTAATGGCATCGCTGTTCCAAGACCATATCGAGTTATATTGGTCAGTGTATTGACCGTACAGGCCCTTTGTGCATGTGATGGTCGTATTGGCATTAAGGCGAATGGGCGAGGCATCTTGTGAGGAGAGATTGAACGCTCCTTCGAAGACGATGGTCAGTCCGTCACAGCTTTCGTTCAGGATGGCACGATTGCCGCTTCCTTTGCGTTCAATACTGATGTTGTGCAGGGTGAGAGTCTTTGTCGAGGGCTCGTAACGTACCCAATAATCACCACTACCATAGATTCTTTTGATGTTCTCGCCTGTGATGTTGTCGCAGTTGTCGGAGGTGACGCTTACGCCGCCGACCTTGATGCCATAGTACTCGGCACTTGCTGTCTGAGGCACCATGATG
>JAFYYO010000110.1 GCA_017557475.1 Bacteroidaceae bacterium | reverse complement strand
TTCATCCTGAGCCAGGATCAAACTCTTCATCGTTAAATATCGTTTGTGGCTGCAGTTAAGCAGCACAACTTGTCTGTTTGAAAGAGTCGGAACCTGTACTTCTTTTCTCTATCCTTTCGGATATTGACGGTTTCGCTTTTCTTCTTGTACTACAAATTCTGTCTATGTAAATCTTTCAAAGAGCGTGCTCCTGAGAGGAGCGCATTATAACCCTACCCGTCCCATGAGGAACGGATAAGCCTCATTTGCGGATGCAAAGGTACGGCATTTCCAGAAACTGACAAAGCTTTTCAAGTTTTTTTTCTCTTTTTGGTTATTTTTTCTTCAATATACATTATATATAATATACGCGCGCGAGGAAATGGATGGGAAAACTGGGATAATTGAGCGAAAGTTTAGGTTGTGATGGGCGATTTGACACAGTACTCCGTCAGTCCTGCTCAGTCAGTACTCCAGTACCAACGTGGAGGTACTCGAGTACATCCACGTGAGGACTGGAGTACTAACACGGAGGTACTGGCGACTTAACTGCCTATGGTTGCCACAAATGAGTTGGACGAGGGGCTGAGCAACGAGTGTGAAGATGGGCTCGAACTGCAGGCGTGCTTCGGCACAAGCAAGGGCTTAACTATCTGTAAGAAGAATGGAGGGGCTTTTTACCTCAGCACTTGGTCACGATACTCTTTGGCAGTCATGCCGGCATTTGTCTTGAAATAGCGAGAGAAGGAGGCTGCATCGGGGAAGCCGAGCTCGTGGCAGACTTGCTGAATAGTGAGATCTGGATGATGGCGGAGCAGCATCTTGGCTCGGATGATGACATAACGGGCTATCCAATCGCCGGCACTCACGCCTGTCTCCTGCATGATGATACTGCCAAAGTACTTGGGCGAGAGACAGAGCTGCTGGGCATAAAAACGCACTTCACGGCTTTCATGATAATGATTGACGAGACTCTCGTAGAAGCGATTGAAGTATAAACGGGAGCCTACGTTGTGTTTGCCTAGAGCCTTTGTCGCTGTTTTGTTGGACTTCTGCCAGAACTCATCGGTCATATGCGAGAGCATGTCCATGACATCGGCTTGAATCTCTTTGCGGGAATTACTGTCAATCTTGCTCACGGACTTGAGGAAACGAAGGGCATCGCAGAAGCATTGGAACTGGTCGTCCAAGAGATGGAACTGAACCTGGCTCTGGAAGATCTGACTCTTGCCGTAAGTGATTCTCTGTTGTATCTGCCGATAGAAGCTGTTGGAAACGACGACAAGTGTCACCTTATAGTCCTCTGACGATTCTTTTGCCAATAATGTATGATTGGGATAAATGACTGCCAGGTCATGAGGATAGAATGTAAAAGGTTGCATGTCAAGTTCTCCATGGGCAACACCTTCATGATTGAGAACGAGAACAAAATGCGGCGTGATGAATGGCTCACCATATACAGGCAGGCTGTTCACTCCATCGATGACAATCAAGCCTTGTTTCTCTATCTGCTTGCTCAAGGCAAAAAGGGGATGAGAAGAGGCGATTCTTTCTTGACTTTTTTGCATAAACAGGCTTTTGTCTAGCAAAGTTAAGCTTTTTTACTTTATCGCGGTCTCACTTCCGACCTTTTGCAAACTTTTTTCTACCTAATCGCCTAGATTGGCATGTATTGTGACAGGCACGAAACCTACTTTTTACTACAACGAGCAAAGCAGCAAGATGATGAGCTGTGCGGTAAGGATGCGAAGGAACATGGTGAGGGGATAGACCGTACTATAAGCGACGGCTGGGGCATCGTTACCTGCAGTCTGATTGGCAAAGGCAAGTGCTGGAGGATCGGTCGTACTGCCGGCTATCATTCCCATCATGGTGAAGTAGTTCAATTTATAATATAATCTCGCCACAAGTCCAACAATCAGGATGGGCAAGACAGTAATGAGGAAGCCGCACCAAACATAGGTCAGGCCATCGCCCTCCACAACTGTATTCACGAAGCTTGCCCCTGCCTTTATGCCAACACTTGCGAGGAAGAGTGCAAGACCTATTTCTCGAAGCATCAGGTTGGCACTCGTTGTGGTATAAGCCACGAGTTTTGCCTTGTAGCCGAAGCGGCCAATCAGGATGGCAACGATGAGCGGGCCGCCTGCCAAACCAAGTTTGACGGGAGTGGGGACGCCAGGAATTGCGAAGGGAATGGCTCCGAAGATGATGCCCACGAAGATGCCGATGAAGATGGCAGAAAGGTTAGGATGGTTAAGACTCTTGACGCTGTTTCCCATCTTGCGAGCCACTCGATCGACTGCATCCTCAGGTCCAACCACCATTATGCGGTCTCCCAACTGCATCCTCAAGTTTCGC
>JAFYYO010000109.1 GCA_017557475.1 Bacteroidaceae bacterium | reverse complement strand
CCTGTATTGGCGGCGATGGTGAAGATGCCTGCCCCTTTGGCGGATTCCACTCCAAGCGGTGCGTTCTCAACCACAACGGCTTCTTCGGCCTTGACACCTGCTTTCTGCAAACCCATCAGATAAGGCTCTGGATCGGGCTTTCCGCGCTTGACATCGAAACCTGTTACCATCAGCTCTTCGCGGAAAAAGCCTGGATAGTGTTGCTCCAAACTTTCGAGCAACTTAACCTGTGCACTGCCTGTCACGAGGACAATCTTGCAACCGAGCTGCTTGGCTGCGGTAAGAGCCTCGAGTGCTCCAGGCATCGGCTTAGGCTTGAGAAGGGCGTTGAACAGATTGGCCTTTGCGGCATAGATGCGCTCAATCTCTTCCGGCGTCGCATCGCGTCCCCAATAACGTTGTGTCAGGATGTTAATCGTACCGCTGCCCGTACGGCCTTCGTGGAGATAGGCTTCATAGGCGGTCATCTCCAAGCCGAACTGCGTCATGGCATGCGACCAAGCATAAGCATGGTTCGGCATGCTGTCGAAGAGCACGCCATCCATGTCGAAAAGAATTGCTTTCAGCATTCTTTATGGATTAGGAATTAAGAATAGGGAACAGAGTATGTTTGTTTCAAGCCCTATTCCCTAATCTCTATGCTTTACTCTTCTGCAAGACGCTTGCGAATCGCAACCGTTTCAGCTTCGTAGCCAGGCTTGCCGAGAAGAGCGAACATGTTCTTCTTGTAAGCCTCCACGCCAGGTTGGTTGAAGGGATTAACACCGAGAATAAGGCCGCTGACGCCGCAAGCCTTCTCGAAGAAGTATATCAGCTGACCGATGTTGTATTCGTCGAGGCGAGGCATGATGATGCGCATATTGGGAACGCCGCCATCGACATGAGCGAGCTGAGTGCCGAGTTCAGCCATCTTGTTGACCTCGTCCACGCGCTTGCCAGCAAGGAAGTTCAGGCCGTCGAGGTTCTCTTCATCGCTTGGGAAGAGCAACTTATGCTCCGTCTCCTCTACGCTGACAACAGTCTCGAAGATGGTGCGTTCGCCTTCCTGAATCCATTGTCCCATCGAGTGCAGGTCGGTGCTGAAGTCGACGGCTGCGGTGAAGATGCCCTTCAGGTCCTTGCCCTCGCTCTCGCCATAGAGCTGCTTCCACCACTCATTCATGTAATGGAGCTTGGGCTGGAAGTTCACGAGAATCTCAATCTTCTTGCCCTGAGCATAAAGGGCATTACGAACGGCTGCGTATTGAAGGCAGATATTCTTTTCGAAGGGAACGTCGGCTCCAACGGCAGCTTCCATATCAGCAGCACCCTTCACGAGCTTGGCAATGTCGAAACCTGCGACTGCGATGGGCAGCAGACCAACAGGAGTGAGCACGCTGAAACGTCCGCCCACATTGTCAGGAATAATGAAAGAGGTGTAACCTTCCTTGTCGGCACAAGTGCGAGCCGCGCCTTTCTTGGCATCAGTTATAGCGACGATGACCTTGCAAGCCATCTCTTTGCCGCGCTGCTGCTCGCATTGCTTCTTCAGAAGACGGAAAGCAAGAGCCGTCTCGGTCGTCGTGCCGCTCTTGGAGATATTGATGACGCCGAAGCGACGGCCTTTCAGATACTCCGTAAGTTCGTAAAGATAATCCTCGCCGATGTTGTTACCTGCGAAGAGGATATTGGGATTCTCGCCGTTGTTGGTGAGCCATTGAAAGCTGTTGCTGAGAGCTTCGATGATAGCACGGGCACCAAGATAAGAACCGCCGATGCCTGCTACAACTACTGTGTCGCAGTTCTCGCGAAGTGTCTGGACGCAAGCCTGAAGTCGCGTCATGAACTCAGCCGTGATGGTGCTGGGCAAGTGAAGCCAGCCAAGAAAGTCATTACCTGCACAGGTTCCAGCCTCGAGAGCCTTCTGTGCCTCTTCTGCCTTCGGAGCGAAGGCTGCAATCTGCTCCGCACTCAGCAGAGCCTTTGAATAGTCAAGTTTCAACATAATGTAGACCCCTCCCGATCTCCCCTCTATGGGAGGAGATTAAGAAGGGGATTTTATTTATAGGTTTATATTTATGTTATCCAAACTTTATCATAGTTCTCCCCTAGGGGAGTCAAAGAGGGTCTTTATCTGAACGCTTCGCTATCAGTTGCTTCCATTCGTCAGCATATTACTGTTTCCGCACTGGACGAACGGATAGCCCCATATAACGTGAAAAGTCACTCACGCTGATATCTAATGTGCCTGTTTTAGTAGAGTTGAATGTCAGTAAATATGCACGATTACTATTATCTGTGTTTAACGAACGAGACCAGTAGTAACCATTATTGTTCAAGTTTATGAGACTCACGTCTTGGCACCCGCCACCAGCGGGCAGGAATATGGAATTACCATTGGCTCTGCTCTTTATCAACATGCCAGAAACACCGCTCCGTGTTGTCCAACTCGTCCTCGTGATACGGTTGTTAACGAGTTCCTCAAATTGTGCCCGACTCGGCATTTGCCATGCGCTGCCCCAGATGGCTGTCGCAACATCATCCTCGGATAGAAGTTCCGTCAAATTGTCAGTGAAACCGTTATAGCCGCAGTCACTGCTTGTGCAGTACTTAATCATCGTATTTTCAGAGCCTTGGCAATATTCGTATGTACTCCAATCATAGGTAGTCACTTCTGGTTGTTTTTCCCCCCAAGAATAATAGCGACCACGTTTCTCGGGACTATCTGCACCAATATTGCACGTTGCCCAAAGCGTACCGCTGGGCAAACCAAGGTCCACATACTCGTGATTATCCTCAATATCCTCCTCAAATGTAACATCCCTTACGTTCGACACATCAAACTTAACAACTTGATTATCCGTTGTCGTGACTACCATCTTTTGTGCCCACGCTGTTTGCCGCCCTGCAATCAGCAACACAAAAACAAAGATAAATAGATTGTCCTTTTTCATGTTTATTTATTTATTAAATGACCTTCATATTATTAAAGACTCTTCGCCATTATCTGAACGCTTCGCTCAGCAACTTGATTTCGATGGTTGGGCTGATGCGTTCGTAGAGGATGTTATAGACGGCATCGAGGATGGGCATGTTGACGTGCAAGTGCTTGTTAATGTCTTTCATGCACTTCGTGGCAAAGTAGCCCTCGGCAATCATCTCCATTTCGAGTTGAGCGCTCTTCACGCTGTAGCCCTGACCAATCATCGTGCCGAAGACGCGATTGCGGCTGAAGTTGGAATAACCCGTCACGAGCAAGTCGCCCGTATAGACGCTTTCCGTGATGCTGCGGTCTATTGGATGAACGGTGTTGAGGAAGCGCTCCATCTCCTGAATGGCGTTGCTGATGAGGACTGCCTGGAAGTTATCGCCGTACTTGAGTCCGTGGCAAATGCCTGCTGCGATGGCGTAGACATTCTTCAAGACGCTCGCATATTCGATGCCGATCACGTCGTCGCTGGTCTTCGCCTTCACATAGTCGCTTGCAAGCATCTTGGCAAAGGCCGTAGCCTTCTCTTTGTCGGCACAACCGACGGTCAGGTAAGTGAGACGATTCAGCGCAACCTCCTCAGCATGACTCGGACCTCCAAGCACGGCCAGATTATCTTCAGGCACATTATACATCTGGTTGAAGTAGTCGGAGCATATGAGGTTCTCGTCGGGCACGATGCCCTTGA
Organism: Bacteroidaceae bacterium; assembly: GCA_017557475.1. The sequence goes on along the minus strand of JAFYYO010000109.1, from coordinate 6,632 downwards.
TGGCAGTCACGATGAACTTGTCGCGAAGGCGGACATGAAGCCTCTTCAAGTGGCCTTTCAGGTAGGGAGAGGGCGTGACGAAGATAAGCGTCTGGCAAGCCTCGACCACCTTGTTGATGTCGCTCTCGAAGGTGATGCGGTTCACGTCGAAATGCACGCTGGTAAGGTAGGCGGGATTGTGGCCGAGGCGCTTGAAGTCCTCTATGCGGTCGTCCCTGCGAAGGTACCACCAAATGTGGTCATTCTTCTCCAGCAACATCTTGGCGATAGCCGTCGCCCAGCTTCCGCCGCCCAGTACTGCTATGTTTCCTAATTCAGTGTTCATGTCTTTTTTGAGGAGTTAAGGGAGTTAATGGAGTTAGCTCGCTTTGCTCGCTGGGGAGTTAAGGACAAATGTTTAGGGCTCTGATTGTATCATCTTTAACTCCTTTAACTTCTTTTACTCCCTCTTATTCCACCCACTTTGCAATCAAGTCTTGTGAGGGCTTTTCGACCTCGAGTTTATATTTCTTGATGATTTCGATGATTTGTTGCTGAATCTTGGCTGGAGCGACGCCTTGCAGGGTGCTCACCAAGTTGTAACCTGCCTTGCGAAGGATGGGGATAATCTCGGCTGGAACACCTTTCTCGAGGAAAAGTTCGTCCTTATCACGAGGAGCCTTTACTTCGGGCTTCATCTGTGGGAAGAAGAGGACTTCCTGAATGAAAGGCTTGCCCGTCATCAACATTGCCAGACGGTCTATTCCGATGCCGATGCCGCTTGTTGGAGGCATTCCGTATTGCAGGGCACGCAGGAAGTCGTGGTCGATTACCATTGCCTCGTCGTCGCCTTTGTCAGCAAGCTTCATCTGCTCGATGAAGCGCTCTTCCTGATCGATGGGGTCGTTCAGCTCTGAGTAAGCGTTTGCCAGTTCCTTGCCATTCACCATCAATTCGAAACGCTCGGTCAGACCGGGCTTCGAACGATGCATCTTCGTGAGCGGAGACATCTCGACAGGATAGTCGGTGATGAAGGTCGGCTGGATGAACGTGCCTTCGCAGAACTCACCAAAGAGTTCGTCAATGAGCTTACCCTTGCCCATTGTCTCGTCCACCTCCATGCCTTTCTGCTTGCAGAAGTCGCGAATCTCCTCTTCGCTCTTTCCCTCGCAGTCGTAGCCCGTCTTCTCCTTGATGGCATCGAGGATGGGCAGACGGCGGAAGGGAGCCTTGAACGAGATGACCTTACCGTCAATCTCTGTCTCGGGCTTGCCATTCACGGCGATGCAAATCTCTTCGAGGAGCTGCTCCGTGAAGGACATCATCCAGTTGTAGTCCTTGTACGAGACGTAAAGCTCCATGCAGGTAAACTCGGGGTTGTGGTTCTTGTCCATGCCCTCGTTGCGGAAGTTCTTGCCGATTTCGTAAACGCCCTCGAAGCCGCCGACAATCAGCCTCTTCAGGTAGAGTTCGGTGGCGATGCGCATGTACATCGGGATGTTCAGGGCGTTGAAGTGCGTGATGAAGGGACGAGCTGTTGCACCTCCGGCAATTGCCTGAAGGGTTGGCGTCTCGACTTCCGTATAGCCGTGACGGTCGAAGAAAGCACGCATTGTCTTGAGGATAACGGCACGCTTCAGGAAAGTGTCCTTCACGCCATCATTCACGACGAGGTCAACATAGCGCTGACGATAGCGGAGTTCGGGGTCGTCGAAGGAGTCATAGACGTTGCCCTCGGCATCCGTCTTGACGATTGGCAGAGGTCTGAGACTCTTACCCAACACGGTCATTTCCTGAGCATGGACACTTATCTCGCCTGTCTGCGTGCGGAACACATAGCCCTTGATACCGATGAAGTCACCCAAGTCGAGCAGCTTCTTGAAGACGGTATTGTAGAGCGTCGTGTCCTCGCCTTGTGCAAGGGCATCGCGAGTCACATACACCTGTATTCTTCCCTTCGAGTCCTGCAACTCAGCGAAGGCAGCCTTGCCCATGATGCGCTTCGACATGATGCGACCTGCGATGCAGACATTCCGGGAGTTCTCGGGAGTCGCAGCCTCGCGGACATCATTGCCTTCCTCGTCCTTGCCAACAACGGGCAAATCTACGAAGTTCTCCTTGATTTCTGTACTAAAAGCGTTTGTAGGATATTCGGCTGCGGGATAGGGATTGATGCCCAGTTCGCGCAGTTGTTGGAGGTTATTACGACGGATTATCTCCTGTTCACTCAGTTCAAGTATATTCAACGGATTCATTTACAATTTACGATGTACAAGGTACAATTTACTTACTATTTGGTCATTCACAATTTGCGCTGCAAAGGTACGACATTTTTTTTGTAATAACAAAAAAGCTACCCTAAAAGTTTAGAAACGACATAATAGATGCCCTCCAAAAGAATCAGATACTTTCAGTCAAAATATTTTACAAAACACCCAGAAAAGTGCTTCGTGAAAGAACGAAAAATTTTGTAAAGATTTTTTCCTCGAGTCTAATTTTGAGTCTCAAAACGGAGATTTTTCAAACTTAACAGGGAGTGTTTGTCAACATAACACGTTATGTTTGCCATCATAACACGTTAAGTTGGCCGATTAAACGCGTTTAATTTCTGCATAAAACACTAGTAATTCCCCACTTTATGCTGTCATATTTATACACTCGACAGTTTAAGTCGCTGATTATGAGCAAAACCTTATGCGCTTCAGGAATCGAGAAAATTCAGCCTCCACTCGTCTCGGCTGCAAATACGCCATTCTCAGAGGCCAAGTTTTTGCCAAAATCTTGACAAACCATATTGGTTTTGCACCAATTAATCCTTATCTCCACAGGTCATACCTGTTTATCTTAACCGGAACTTATAAGGGAATGTGGCAGGTGTGCCGCTGCCATCACCAGTTTGAAGTTGCGTATGTTCGCTTGGAGCACCCATCACAACGAGATAGAGATGCTTTAGTTCTTTGTCTTTCGGACAAGTGAACACAGGGTTGCCTGAATCGCCATAGATTGATTCGCCTTCCGTTGTCACGCCCACAAAACCGAACAGCACATTGTCGCCTTTCAGTTCTACACGCACACGCTTCTTGCCTACAGGCAGCGGAATGGCGTTGAAGCCGTACTCCTCAGGCATATTTTCGGGTTGTAGCCATCCGCTGCCGAGAGTGTCCAACGGACATGTGAAGGTGCAAGCGTAAGGGCGGGTCTCGTTGTAGGCATGGTTGAAGTCGAAGTTGATCAGATGCTGGCATCCCCGTAGCATCTCGGCGTTGAAGTCACTTTGTGATAGGTCGTACATTCGTTTGTAAGTGATGACGGGGTCCTCGCCAAAGCGTCCCTGACGATACAGCTCGGCTATGGACTGGCGCCCATGCAGGTCGCTCCACCATTGGATGACATAAGGCGAATGGTAGATATTCTCCACAGCCAAATAAGCCTTGTGGGTCAGCGTCTTGAAGGCTTCGAAGTGATCGTTCTCATCACGTAGCCACCAAGGGTTCACCTGCCAGAGCATCCACTGCGAGGTCATCTCGAAGAAACCGCATCCACCCCACGCTTCACCCATACCGTCGGCCACTATCTGCGTCTGGAACGAGTGGCCCAACTCGTGAGCCATACAGTTCATCGTCTTGTCCTGTATGCGGTTGGGAGCCACCCACAGGGCACCGATGAAGTTGTCGTAGGTGCCGCCGTATGCCGAGCCGTCGAGCGAGTACTGCACAAAGACCATCATCTTGTAGTGGTTGGCTTTGGAGTCACCCTTCACAAAGTGCAGCGTATCGCGGTAGAAGGTGTAAAACGACTGCACACGCTCCATGAGCACAGAAAGGTTGAAATCCATGGGCATGCCCTCAAGTTGTGGCGGGTTCTGCAAGTCATTGCCGAATCCGCGTTCCCACATGAAGATGCAGTCGCGAGTCTCCGCAGACCGTTTCCAACACCATTTCGAAGTGTCGCTCTCCAAATTCATGCCTCGCAGGTCTTCTGGAATGTAAATTTGCTTTTGTGCTACTGCATTAAGGCAACACGTTATCAAAGTCGTACAAATGATTGCTGTTATTCTCATATTCTCTATAGAGGGCTAATGAGGTGTTATATTATTAGAACCATTTCTTTTTCAGTCCCGATTGCTTACCGGATGCGCTTTCCAAAATAACAGGACTGATGGTATGATGAGACATACTGGCACAGGCAATGCCAGGATTGCCTTAATCACCCTTAATGTCAGAGAATTATTGTTCACACTTATCCTCATTTATTCCGTCACAACTTCTACATCACTATATCCCATGCGGTCGCCTTGTGCCAGACGAAGACCTTCCACACGGATGACTTTAGCTCGAGTGGGCTTACAGCGGACAGTCTGCCAGATAGGATTGTTCACGATATTGGAGAACTCGCCCTCACCCAGCGTCTCCCACGTCTTCCAGTCGGTAGTGGCCGAGATGCGATAGTGGGTAACGAGACCCTCACGCGTATTTTGTGGGGGAAGATAGCGGAAGCCCGTCACGGTAGCCTCGTCATTGAGCGTCACAAACATCATCTTGTCGGCACCAAAGAAGATATAGTAGTCCGAGGCATGCTTCTCGCCGCTGTTGGGGATTTCCTGAGTGATGTCGGGAGCAAGATAGACTCCGACCTTCTTAATGATGGGTTCACACTTGGCGTCGAGAATGGTGAAGCGTAGCTTTGTTGCTGTTACATTGGGAAAGCAGATGATACGGCGATGGCCGATGGTTGTGAGCCCATCGCCATTGTCGACGAGTTCGTCTTTGAGAGGCTGCCACTTCCCATCTACCTCAGCCTCCAGCGAGAACTTCTTCACACGCTGTCCGTAACGGATATCCTCTTCTGCCACGAAACGATTGAAAGTGGTGGGTTTCTTGAAGGTGATGACAGTTTCATTCCCTTGTGTTTTCTTCTTGGCCTTCTTTGCCAAGTCGGTCTTAAACGCCTCGTCAATCATCTTCTTGAAGGCGATGCCTCGCAGGGAGTCTGTGGGATGGATGCGTCCATTGGGAGCGATGGGGAAGTTGAGCAGCAGACATGAGTTGCGGCCCACCGATTTATAATAAGTGTCCATCAGCTTCGGGAGGCTCTTCACGTTTTCGTTCTCCGTCTCATGATAGAACCAGCCCGGACGGATACTGGTGTTCGTCTCGCCTGCCACCCAAAGCTCACCATCCTCAGCACCATAATGAAGCAGTTGATAATCCAGACGACCTTCACGCGGCACCAGACTCCAGTTCGTTTCGCCTATAAAACCAGCCTCCGTGCCTACCCAACGCAGGTCGCCACGATCGCCACCCGCATCGCTCCATATCAGCGCCTTGGGCTGTAACTCACGAATCATCTTGAAGGTCTCGGGCCAGCCATAATAGTCTTTGTCAATCTTGCGTACTTCATTGGCACCTCCATACCAGCCGTCACCACCGTTGGCACCATCGAACCAAACCTCGAACATGTCGCCATATTCCGTCAGCAACTCGCACAGTTGGTTGCGGAAATAAGTAACGTATTCAGGCCTGCCGTACTCAGGATGGTTCCTGTCCCAAGGCGAGAGATAGACAGCATATTTCAATCCCTCCTCCTTGCAGGCCTCTGCCAGTTCGCGCACCACATCGCCCTGACCGTTCTTCCAAGGCGAGTTCTTCACGGAATACTCTGTATATTTCGATGGCCACATGCAGAAGCCGCAATGATGCTTGGCTGTGAAGATGATGCCCTTCATGCCAGCCTGTTTGCAGACACGTGCCCATTGGCGACAATCAAGGTTGCTGGGATTGAACAACTTTGGGTCTTCATTGCCATAGCCCCATTCCTGGTCGGTATAAGTATTCAGAGAGTAGTGGATGAAGGCGTACATCTCCATCTCCTGCCATCGCAACTGATTCTCCGTCGGCACAGGACCGCAGGGTTTGTAACTCTTTGCGCTCAGCATTATAGCATACATCCAAAGGAGGAAGAATGTGTAAAACGCAAGGAAGGGAGTAGCCTTCATCCAATGCTCATAGAGCCAATTCAATGTTTTATTCATATCGCGTGTTAAAAGATTACAACTCTGCAAAGGTACGAAAAAAAAGTAAAAAGTAAAAAATGAAAAGAAAAATAAACTTTTCTTTTGCTTTTTGCTCGCTTCTTCGTACCTTTGCAGACGGATTCACAGTTTAAGGTAACAATTTATGAACTAAAAAAGATGAAAGAGAACATTCCCTACAAGATTTACCTGAGCGAGGAAGAAATGCCTACGCAATGGTACAACGTGCGTGCTGACATGAAGATTAAGCCGGCACCTCTGCTGAATCCAGGCACAGGTCAGCCTCTCACAGCGGCTGAAATGGAGCCGATTTTCTGTAAAGAACTCGTAGCTCAAGAGCTCGACAACGATACGAAGTGGTTCGACATCCCCGACGAGGTTCTAAACTTCTACAAGATGTTCCGTCCGAGTCCTCTCGTTCATGCGAAGTTCTTGGAAAAGGCGCTCGACACGCCTGCCAAGATTTTCTATAAGTTCGAGGGCAACAACACCAGCGGTTCACACAAGTTGAACTCGGCGATTGCTCAGGCTTATTATGCTAAGAAGCAGGGCCTGAAGGGCGTTACAACTGAGACTGGTGCAGGTCAATGGGGTACGGCTCTGAGTATGGCTTGCCAGTACT
>JAFYYO010000108.1 GCA_017557475.1 Bacteroidaceae bacterium | reverse complement strand
GACGGGAGCATAGTAAGCAGTGTAGGGAATCGAAACCTCGGGATAGATAAGGGAATAAGTCTCACCATCGGGAAACTGATTGTCCCATTCGTCGGTGTAATTGTTCCAAGCTATCTTGATTTGATTCTCGTCGATAGGAGCCTTGAAGGGTTTCACGGCACCCGTTTGCGGCATTCCAGCAACGGAACGGATGTAGGCGTTGGTGGTCTTGTCGTAAATGACGAGCAGATAGCCGTTGCGATGATTGTCGGCTTTGTACTCTGTCTGTCGTGCACCATGACCATATCCGGGATGACAATAGATGCAACCTCGCCGCACATAGACTGGTCCGAGACCTCTAAAAGCACCTTCCGTATTGGTGTTGTAGTCCTTCTCAAAGAGGTATTCTCCCTCGCTGAAAGCCGTCATCATGCCCGCATTCTCTACCGCTTTCGTGGGTTGTTCGTAGGCTGTGGCGGTGTTGACAGAGGTCGTTCCAAGCAAGCCTCCAGCATAAAAGTCCTCGGAATACTCGGAATCCGTCGGATTGCCTATGTCCCAAGAGATGGGCGTTGCAGGTCCTTCGTCATCGGCACACCCTGCAAGGCAGAGAGCGAAAAGTGGGAAGAGCTTAAAGTAATTCATGTGGAATTAGTTTTTTATGTTGACAATCGACTTATAAAGCTTCAGTGCGTTGTCGGCCAAAGTGCGGTAAGTGGTCAGCACAACATTGTCGACATAGTTCTCGTTAATCACTTGACATTGTGCTTCGACTATTGTGTTGCCTGCATAACCTGTTAATGTTCCGGAAAGTTCGCCCAGAGCATCGTCCAATTCGCCTAGGGCATCGATGGCTACTTTGCAGGAGGCATCTGAATAGTAAAGAGCAAAGGGTGCCTTCATCGCCTTGATCTTAGCCAAAGCAGTCTCAAGTTTTGAGACGACGACATTTGCCTGATTGGCCAACGTCGCATTGCCTGCATTGCGGCAGAAGTAGATGAGTGACTTCTCATTAGGAGTCGTGGCTCCCATCGAACCATATAGGGCGTTCTTGCACGAAACGATGTTGTCGTAGAAGTCGGTAATCGAGTTGTAGGCATAAGGCGATTCTATGTAGGTAGCATCCTCGCCTGTATAGGGAAGGCCAATCTTCGAGTCACCAACCTCACCGATGATATCTTGGCAACCTGAAATGATTTCAAGTGTCGCTTCGAGTGCCGTTGCCCAATCTCCAAGACCTGGTGTCTTGAAGGCTTTGCCGAAGTTCTGGAAGCCTGCGAGTGTTCCTTCCTGATTGCCTTCATCATCGATAGCCAGATGAGACGCGACATAATCCTTCGCGATACTCAGTCTTTCGGCATTGCTTTCGTGCGAGTCCCAAGCTGCCTCCAGCGTTGCCGTTGCATTATAAAGGTCTTTGGCAACTGCGCAAATGTACCTATATTCGAGGTTCGTTATTTGATCTATCTTGCGAGGCTGTCCTTCGCGGAAGAGCACATACTCCAAACCATGATAACCCAAGATGCCTGAGTTGGCAGTCTTAATGAAGTTATCGAGGTCCGCCATCGCGTTTTCGTCGCGCAAGACTTGTGCTAAGTCGTTGGCAGCAACAGGCCAAGTGTCGGTATGCGGGTCGATGGAATAGACATCGGCTGCACCAAAGAGGAAAGCTTCGGAGTTCTCCCAATCGGCTCGAGCCGTCTTCCAATCGATGCAAGCCTGATTGAGGGCAGCTTGTGTACCCTTTACAATGGTGTTGTCGAACTCGTCATCGCTTTTGCACGAGGCAAGTGTTGTGGTAATTACGGCAGCCAAAGCCGCCATTTTCAAAATTGTCTTCATACTTTCTTTCGTTATTACGTTATATCGTTATTCTGTTATAAAAACCATCCGCAATAGGTCACACCCAAACTGATGCTTGGTTCGTTGTTGTATGGTTGCTTGTAGAGCGGACTGTCGGAGGTAAGTCCGTTGTTGTTCGGCTTCTCGAAGAAACGATAGGAATACTCGCCTTTGATGGTGATTTGCTTTATTGGAGAATAGTTCACACCAAAGGCACATCGGTATCTCTTCGTGTATTTGTACATCGACTGATAGGTGCCAGAAGCCATCGTATTGTAGTGTTCGAAGCGTCCAAACAAGAAGAGTTTCCCATCCTTTTGCTTTAACTTTGGTATCTGAGAGAAGACATTATAGCCTGCCTCGATGCCATAAACCAAAGCGTTACTACCTATATTAGTATAATGATGCGGGTTGCCATCCTGATATTTGTGGTGAGTCCAGTTCGCTTGATTGTAGGCAGAAATCTCGTCGGCATCGCTAAAATGTGCATAATCCACGTTTCCTCGCACAATCCAGTTCCATCTGTTGAGCGTAAAGTCGAGCGACGCAATGCCCAAAGCCCCAGTCACATCCTCGTATTTACTGCCTGGAGTTCGCAAGGTATTGCGGAAAGTATAGCCATAATAGCCACTCAAACCGATGCGCAAGCCTTTGATGGAATAGTTGTCGATGCGTAAAGCTCCTGCGAAGTTGTTGGCAACCTTGAATTCATAAGGACTTGTGGCGCCATAATGAACGAAGCCTTCTGCCGTAAAACTCTCGGAATTCAAGCCAGAAAGGAACAGAGCTTCATAACGCCAATCCTTTACTTTTCCCCAAAGAGAAAGGCCTACTTGGTGCCAAGTATTGGGAAAGATGGTTGCCTCACCTTCAGGACGATAGCAAGTAAAGAACTGATTGGGCTCGTGATGGGCATTCGAATAACCTACAGGAACGATGAGCTCGCCTGCTTTTATGTTGAAATTTCCACTCCAAAAGGCTTTGTTGATCCAAAATTGCTCGAGGTTTACTTCGCCACCTTTCTCGACTTCTGCCTCGTATTCGCCAGCCTCTTCGGCTTCTATCTCGACGGCTGAGCCTGTTCCTCCGTGCTCGAACTCAATCTCAGTACCCATCGTCCAACCTTTGCCGAAGTCGTATCCGATGTTCAGACAAACGTGAGGTAAGTCGAAGCGACCATGACTCTTGTCATCCTTGAAGTTCTCAGGCTTCTTGTAACGGTTGAAGCTCTGGCTGTAGAAGTTGCGCGTCATAACTGCTTCGCCATAGCCTCCGATATGTAAGCGCGAGAGGAAATTTGTCAGATTCTTTTTCTTCTCGACTTGCTGCGAAGCACCAGTCGTAGCATCCACTTCTGTTTCCTGCCCAAACATGTTAATAGAGGACAGCAAAAGAATGATCATAAATAATGTATTTCTCATTTCTCGCTAGTTTTCTTGCTATATTTCGAGTGCAAAATTACTTCCTTTCTGCAAAGCTCGCAATACCATAAAATGAGTGTTCTGCCTTGACAAACAAGCCATTTATACTCGTTTGTGATGACTCCAATACCGCATTATAATTATAAATAATGTAGGGAAAAGTGGCAATTACCTACAATAGGGGATTGTAGTTTTCGAGGGAAAAGCGTATCTTTGCAGTCGAAAAAAGGAAGAAAACGCTATGAAGAGGATGAAACTATACGAGGCTGAGGACAAGATGATCGACCTCATCAGCGACAATTACAGCATGCTTCAGGGCTTGAGCGCCTTTGGTATTCGGCTTGGATTTGGCGACAAGACGGTCAACGAAGTGTGCTTCGAGCAAGGAGTTGATTGCTATACTTTCCTGACTGTCGTCAATTTCCTCATCAACGGCTATGCTCCAAAGGAGACAGACGACAAGATATCCGTGAAGACGCTCCTCGCTTATTTGCAGGCTTCACATCGTTATTTCCTTGATTTTCAGCTGCCTTCCATCCGAACGAAACTCGAGGAATCGCTCCATAAAGGCGATGATCTGGCCTCACTTATTCTGCGTCTCTATGATGAGTATGCTCACGATATCCATCTTCATATGAAGTATGAAGAGAAGACGCTCTTCCCTTATGTCGAGGCTTTGCTTCGTGGAGAGCAGTCGTCTGGCTATAATGTTGACATCTTTTCGAAGCATCATAGCGACACTACAGGCAAGTTTCAGGAGCTGAAGAACATCATTATCAAGTACTTGCCCCACAACGGATTGGCCAACAATCAGTTGACTGCGACGCTCTACGACATTTATAATAATGAGGAATGGCTCCTTAACCATAGTAACGTAGAAGAGGTTTTGTTCGTTCCTGCCATTCGTCTCTTGGAACAAAAGGTAAAGGAAGAGGATGTCTCGGCCAAGATTTCCAGCATGATTAATAAGGCTGAATCGACGGAAACGGTATCTGAGCGAGAGAAAGAGATCATTATGTGTCTGGTTCAGGGAATGTCGAACAAAGAGATTGCGGCACAGTTGTTCATCTCCGTCAACACGGTTATAACCCACAGACGAAACATTTCGCGAAAGCTCCAAATACACTCTCTTGCAGGCCTTACCATTTATGCAATCGCCAATAACATGATTGATGCGAAATGCCTCTCTCGTTAAGTCTAAGAACGTAACACGTTACGATTGCAATCATAACACGTTAAGTTGGTCAACATAACACGTTATCTTTGCCAACATAACACGTTATGTTTGCATTTTAACCACGTTATGTTTTCAGACGTCGTTAGTTGTGTTTTATCTCGATAAATGTCAACGAAATAGGCTTTCAAGGTCTGCCATAACCTCAAGAATGCACGAAAATCAGCATTTAACGCATAATTATGAACGATATGCGATGAACTATGAATTATTTTTCTTACCTTTGCGCGATTTTATATCATATTTGTGACGTAAAGGAAACAATAAGTTAAACAAAACAAGATGAACGTAATTACAAAGACAGTCGAGTTGCCTGATGGAAGAACCATCAGCATCGAGACCGGGAAACTTGCCAAACAAGCCGATGGTTCCGTGATGCTTCGTATGAACAACACTATGCTCCTGGCCACTGTTTGCGCAGCCAAAGATGCCGTTCCCGGGACAGATTTCATGCCCTTACAGGTTGAGTACAGAGAAAAGTATTTTGCTGCCGGACGTTTTCCCGGTGGTTTCACGAAGCGTGAGGGTAAGGCAAATGACGACGAGATACTGACTTGTCGTCTTGTGGACCGCGCTCTGCGCCCCCTTTTCCCCAGCAACTATCATGCTGAAGTGTATGTGAATGTTATTCTTTTCTCTGCTGATGGCGTGGACATGCCCGATGCTCTGGCTGGCTTTGCCGCTTCTGCAGCTCTGGCTTGCAGCGATATTCCATTCGAGGGACCCATCTCAGAGGTTCGCGTGGCTCGCATCAACGGCGAGTTCGTCATTAATCCCACCTTCCAGCAACTCGCTGAGGCCGATATGGACCTCATGGTTGGTGCCACCGAAGAGAACATCATGATGGTGGAAGGCGAGATGAAGGAAGTTCAGGAAAGCGACCTGCTCGCAGCCCTAAAGGCAGCTCATGAGGCTATCAAGCCGATGTGCCGCCTCCAGAAGGAACTGGAGAAAGAACTCGGCAAGGACGTTAAGCGCGAATATTGTCATGAGGTCAACGACGAAGAACTGCAGGCTGCCATCAAGGAAGCTTGTTATCAGAAGGCTTACGACGTTACCAAGCAGGGCTTGGAGAAGCACGCTCGTGCCGAGGCTTTCGAGGCTATCCGCGAGGACTTCAAAGCCGCTTATGCCGAAGCTCACACAGATATGCCAGCCGAAGAACTCGAGGAGAAGAATGGCTTGATTGACCGTTACTACCATGACGTCGAGAAGGATGCGATGCGTCGCTGTATTCTTGACGAAGGCATTCGCCTCGACGGTCGCAAAACAACCGATATCCGTCCCATTTGGTGCGAGGCTAGTCCTCTGCCCGGACCTCACGGAAGTGCCATCTTTACCCGTGGTGAAACACAATCTTTGGCAACTTGTACGCTTGGCACAAAGCTCGACGAGAAGCTCATCGACGACGTGCTCGTTCGTGAGTACCAGCGCTTCTTGCTCCACTACAACTTCCCTCCCTTCTCAACAGGCGAGGCAAAGGCACAAAGAGGCGTCGGTCGTCGCGAGATTGGTCACGGCCATCTTGCTTGGCGCGGCCTGAAGGGTCAGATTCCTTCGGACTTCCCTTACACCATCCGAGTAGTGAGCGACATCCTGGAGAGCAATGGTTCCAGCTCGATGGCAAGTACCTGCGCAGGTTGCTTGGCATTGATGGATGCAGGTGTTCCCATTAAAGCTCCTGTAAGTGGTATCGCTATGGGACTCATCAAGAATCCTGGCGAGGACAAGTATGCTGTGCTGAGTGACATCCTTGGCGACGAAGACCACCTCGGCGACATGGACTTCAAGACCACAGGCACCCCGAATGGTCTGACCGCTACACAGATGGACATCAAGTGCGACGGACTTTCTTACGAGATTCTCGAGAAGGCACTCATGCAGGCAAAGGCAGGTCGCGAGCACATCCTCGCTGAGATGATGAAGACGCTCGACAAGCCACGTCCAGAGTTGAAGCCTCATGTTCCTCGCATCGAGCAGATGATCATCCCGAAGGAGTTCATTGGTGCTGTCATTGGTCCTGGTGGAAAGATCATTCAGGGAATGCAGGAAGAGACCGGTGCTACCATCACTATCGACGAAGAAGACGGTGTTGGCAAGATTCAGGTGAGCGGTCCCAACAAGGAAGTCATCGACGCTGCTATGGCGAAGATCAAGGCTATCGTGGCCGTTCCTGAGGTTGGCGAGGTCTATGAAGGCACAGTCCGCAGCATCATGCCTTACGGTTGCTTCGTAGAGTTCATGCCCGGCAAGGACGGACTTCTCCACATCAGCGAGATTGACTGGAAGCGTCTGGAGACCGTCGAAGAGGCAGGTATCAAGGAAGGCGACAAGTTGCAGGTGAAACTCCTCGAGATTGATCCGAAGACCGGCAAGTTCAAGCTGAGCCGTCGTGCCCTGCTTGAGAAGCCCGAAGGCTATGTAGAGCGTGAGCGCGAACGCCGTCCCCGTCCTGAACGCGGCGAGCGTCGTGAGCGCCCTGAACGTGGTGAACGCCGCGAGCATCGTCCCCGTCCAGAGCGCGGCGAAGAGCCTGCTGCAGAGTAACACCTAGCGTGTAATACGCATATATAACGAAGGTCCGCACGGGTAAGCGTCAAGCTTGCTACGTGCGGACCTTTTTTTGTTTGTAAAATAAAGTGTGGACTTCGATTTCCTTCTGCCTAATCTCAACAACAACGAGCAGAAGAAACTTTTCTTCCCTCAATCCTATGAAATGTGCGAGAAAGTTGTTAACTTTGCCTTCGGTAAGGCACAAATTACATTCTAAGAAGGGTAATAATCCCCCCAGCAAATACATATAACAACATAAAACTTAAGCGTATGAAGAGATTACTATTATTGAGTGTGGCATTGTTGAGCATTTCTCTGTGCTCCCACGCAGCAGACAAGAAGGAGACGTTGACATCTCCCAGTGGAAACATCAAGTTGGAAGTCACGGTGGGCAATCGTCTCACGCTGAGTGCCTTTCTGGGTGAGGAGCAGATTCTAAAGGAGTGTCCCCTTAGCCTGCAGGTAGGGAAGGAAGTCTTTGGACAGAATCCCAAGCTGAGCGGCTCGAAGCGCACCAAGGTGGACGAGACAGTTCATCCTGTCGTTCCCTTGAAGTATGCGGAAGTTCCCAACAAGGCCAACCAGTTGATACTGACCTTTAAGGGGGGCATTACCGCTACCTTCCGTGCATACGACAATGGTATAGCCTATCGCTTTGGCATCAATAAAGGTAAAGGACAGGTGGATGTCGTGAACGAAGGACTGGAACTGAATCTGCCGGAAACTTTCACAGCGCATGTCTCTAAGACGCGCAGTTTCAATACTTCCTACGAGAATCCGTATACGCACACCTCCACAGCCGACTATAAGTCGAGCGACGAGATGACCTATTTGCCGATCCTCCTCGAGAGTCCGAATGGCACGAAGGTGCTCTTCTCGGAGAGCGATGTGCGCGATTATCCCAATATGTTCCTCAAGCCTACCGACGGAAATGGCTTCACGGCTACTTTCCCCAAGTCGCCCGAGACATGGGAACCTCGCGGCGATCGTGGCTGGACGATTACGAAGGAGCGTGACTGCATTGCCCGTACCGATGCTCAGCGCACCTTGCCTTGGCGTTTTGCAGTCATCGGAACCGATGCCGTCATTGCTGAGAACCAGATGGAAGTCGTGCTGGGCGGCAAGTGCGAACTGGACGACACATCATGGATCAAGCCCGGACAGGTGAACTGGGACTGGTGGAATCACTGGACAGTTTGGGGCGTGGACTTCGAGACGGGCATCAACAATAACACTTATAAGTACATCATCGACTGCGCTTCGAAGTACGGAGTGGAGTATATCTTGCTTGACGAAGGCTGGAACAAGCGTGTGCAAGACCCCTTCACAACGCGCGATGAGATAGACGTCAAGGAGCTCGTTGAGTATGGAAAAGGGAAGAACGTCGGCATCATTTTGTGGCTTTCATGGCTGACCGTTGAGCAGCACATGGACCTCATCCCCTTCTATGCCAAGATGGGTGTGAAGGGTTTGAAGGTTGACTTCATGGACCACAGCGACCAATGGATGGTGAACTTCTACGAGCGTGTGGCTCGCGAGTGTGCAAAGAACAAGTTGCTCATTGATTATCACGGCTCGTTCAAGCCTGGAGGTATAGAGCAGCGTCTGCCCAACCTTATTAGCTACGAAGGTGTTCGCGGTCTGGAACAAGGTGGTGGCTGCAAGCCCGAGAACAGCATCTGGCTGCCCTTCATGCGTAATGCCGTAGGACCAATGGACTTCACTCCTGGCGCCATGCACAATGCTCAGCCTGAAGACAACCGCGGTTCGGGTTCGCTACCAATGGGTGGCGGTACTCGTGCCTACCAAATGGCACTTTATGTATGCTTCGAGAGCGGTTTGCAGATGTTGGCAGACAGTCCTTCGCGTTATCTTCGCGAGGACGAATGTACCCGTTACATCTCATCTGTTCCTACGACGTGGGACGACACGCGTGTCCTCTCTGCTAAGGCTGGAGACCATTATGTCGTAGCTAAGCGCAAGGGTGGCAAGTGGTTCATCGGTGCCATCACGGGCGACAAGGCTCAGGATATTGACATTTCCCTCGATTTCATCGGTAAAAACGGACATCTCACATACTTCCAGGATGGTCGTAACGCGCATCGCATTGCCATCGATTACAAGCGTCTGGAACAGGATGTCACTCCGCAGAGCAAACTCCGTCTGCACTTGGTTCGCAACGGAGGTTGGTGTGGTGTAGTTGAATAATGTTCCCTTCAGGCTTGAGACATTTCTCAGGCCTTTGAGGTAAGGTGAAAAACACAGCACGCCTAGTTGCCCAACTAGGCGTGCCTAATTTGCCAACTAGGCGTGTCTAATTTGCCAACTAGGCGTGCCTAGTTTTTCAACTATCCTAGAACATTTGCTTGACACGCTGAATTCCATCGACCAGCGCATCAATGTCTTCGCGCGTATTATACAAGGCGAAACTGGCTCTGCAAGTGCCTTCGATACCCAAACGGCGCATCAGTGGCTCGGCACAATGGTGGCCTGTACGAACAGCGATGCCAAGTCGGTCGAGTAGGGTTCCCATGTCGAGATGGTGGATGTTGCCTACCTGGAAGGAAATGACGGCAGCCGTCGTTTGGTCGTGAGGCCCGTAAATCTTCATGCCTTCCACTTCCATGAGGCGCTGCATGGCATAGTCTGTGAGGTCGCGCTCGTGGGCTTCGATGGCGTCGAAACCAATCGAGGTGACATAGTCGAGTGCCTTCGCAAGGCCCGTAGAAGCGATGTAATCAGGCGTGCCGGCTTCGAACTTGTAGGGCAAATCGTTGAATGTGGTGCACTCAAAGCTGACGTTCTTTATCATCTCGCCGCCTCCCATGTATGGCGGAATGCGCTCCAACCACTCCTCTTTGCCGTAAAGTACGCCGATGCCGGTCGGTCCGTAAATTTTGTGACCACTGAAAGCGAAGAAATCACAGTCGAGATCTTGCACGTCAATGGCTGTGTGGGGAGTGCTCTGGGCACCATCGATGAGCACGGGAACGCCGTGGCTGTGGGCGATACGAATGATGTCTTTTATGGGATTAACGGTTCCCAATACATTACTTATATGGGTGATGCTGACGATGCGGGTGCGCTCGTTGAAGAGCTTCTCGTATTCTTCCATGCGGAGCCGCCCGTCGTCGGTGATGGGGAGAATGCGCAAGCGGATGCCTTGACGAGCCTGCAGGAGTTGCCACGAAACGATGTTGCTGTGATGCTCCATCTCCGAGAGGATGACCTCGTCACCCTCTTTCATGAAAGCCTGCCCGAAGCAGGAGGCCACAAGGTTGATGCTTTCCGTCGTTCCGCGAGTGAAGACAATCTCGGCTGTGCTGCGAGCGTTGAGGAAACGGCGTACTGTCTCTCTCGAAGCCTCGTGGAGTTCGGTTGCCTGTTGCGAGAGGAAATGCACGCCGCGATGCACGTTGGCGTTCACATTATAGTACTCCTCCGTCATGGCCTCCACGACTTGTCGCGGCTTCTGCGTTGTCGCGGCATTGTCCAGATACACCAGCGGGTACTTCCCATACAGGACTTTATCGAGGATGGGAAAAGACCCACCCCGTCCCTCCCCTAAAGGGAGGGGGGTATCTTTAATGTTATTATTCTCCCCCTTTAGGGGGGAGTTAGAGAGGGTCAACAGAGTTTGCATCCTTCGCATTTGCTTAATTCGCCCCTTAGGCGCTTGTCCACCACCACATGCAAGCGGTCGCGGAGCGATTCGAGGGGAATGGTTTCGATGACTTCGGTAATGAATGCCGTCTTGAGGAGCAGGCGAGCTTCCTTCTCGTCGATGCCTCGCTGACGCATATAAAAGAGTGCCGCTTCGTCCATTTGCCCGACGGTGCTGCCGTGGCTGCATTGCACGTCGTCAGCATAAATCTCGAGCATCGGCTGAGAGTACATGCGAGCCGACTTCGTGGCACACAGGTTGGCGTTCGTCTCCTTGCTGTTGGTCTTCTGTGCACCCTTGCGAACCAAAACCTTACCGGCAAAGGCGCCGACGGCACTATCGTCGAGTACGTACTTGTAAAGTTCGTTGCTTTGGCAGGAAGAAGCCTGATGGTCGATGAGCGTATTGTTGTCCACACGCTGCATCTTATCGGCAATCACGCAGCCGTTGGCAGTCACCTCGCTGCCTTCGCCTTGCAGACGGACATCAAGACGGTTGCGAGTGTGTCCGTTGAAGAGTGTCAGGCTGGTGTGATGAAGACTGCTGTTCTTGCCCTGCTGCACGAAGACGCTGCCATAGCGGGTGCAAAGGAGATGCGTCTCTTCCACCTCATAAAGGCTGAGATGCGAGCCGTCGTTCATTACGACCTCAATGACCTGATTCGTCAGGAAACGGCTTTGCGAGGCTGCACGGTCGGTGATGATGATGTTGGCCTCTGCCATCTCGTCCATTACGATGAGGATGCGGCGGCTGACCATCGTGTCCTGTTCGCCTTTGAGGATGTTGCTGATCTGTATTGGATGCTCGACGTGTACGCCCTTAGGCACATGCACAACAAGCGTGTCGACACAGAGCATCGTGTTGAGCGCCACGATGCTGTCGGTCTCGTCCGCTACCTTATTATATAATACGCGTGCGTGAGGCTCGGCATCAGCAAGGCGGAAGCAGTAGGGGGGCAAGGGTCCGGCAAGCGGCGTAAGTGCGATGCCGTAGTTGGGCGAGAAGTCTGCATCGACCTTCGCATAACGGTATCTTTCTACCTTCTGCGAGGGGAAACCCTGCGAAGAGAATGTCTGCAGAGCTTTCTCACGACAGTCATTCATCTCGGCCGGGCTGCGAGAAACAATCGTCTCGCGTACCTCGCCGTAGAAGTCTATGTACTGCTTCTCGGCATTCACAGTCCTGCCTCCTCCTTTATCCAATCGAAGCCTCGGTTTTCAATCTCGACAGCCAATTCGGGATCGCCTGTCTTGACGATGCGGCCATCGATGAGCACATGCACGACATCCGGCTTCAGATAGTCGAGCAGACGTTGATAGTGGGTGATGACAATGGCACTCGACTCGGGCCGACGCAGCTTGTTGAAGCCTTCAGCCACAACCCTGAGAGCATCCACGTCGAGTCCACTGTCCGTTTCATCCAAGATGGTCAGGGTCGGTTCGAGCATCGCCATCTGGAATATCTCGTTTCGCTTCTTCTCTCCACCCGAGAAACCTTCGTTCACACTGCGGCTCGTGAGCTTGCTGTCGAGTTCCACTATGCTTCTCTTCTCCCTCATGAGCTTGAGGAAGTCGCCTGCCGGCATGGGCTCGAGGCCTTGATATTTGCGTTTGGCATTCAGGGCTGCGCGCATGAAGTTGACCATCGAGACGCCTGGTATTTCGACCGGTTGTTGGAAACTAAGGAAGATGCCTTCGTGGGCACGCTCTTCCGGCTTGAGCGACAGCAAGTCCTTGCCGTTGAAGGAGATACTGCCCTGTGTCACTTCGTAGGCAGGATGCCCGACGATGACATTGGAGAGCGTGCTCTTGCCTGCACCGTTGAGTCCCATCACAGCATGTATCTCGCCATCTTTGACGGTCAGGTTGATGCCCTTCAGTATCTCTTTGCCATTGATGCTGGCATGTAGGTTCTCTATCTTAAGCATAGCATTCTTTAATTCAGGCGCAAAGGTACGACAATAAAGTGAGAATGGAAAGAGGAAAGGGAAAAAAGTCAGCAGATTCTTTTCGAAGGTAGGTTGAAGACCTGTTGGACTTCGCGTACAGCTTCTGGCGTCATGCCGTCGGGTTCAAATCCCATAGCTCTGGCACACATGTAGATGTTTGCAGCTTTGCAGAGCACGTCGGTCTGGTCGAAGGCATCCATGATGTCTTGGCCCACTGCCAGCGTGCCGTGTTTCTCCCACAGCACAACATCGTGCTCCTTTATCTGCTCCAGTGTCGCTTCTGCCAACTCGACGCTTCCAGGCAACTTGTACGGCACGATGCCGATGCCAAGCGGTGCAAAGGCCAGTGTCTCCGGTATCATCGACCAGAGCACACGAGTCATCTCCCCAGGGCAAAGGAAGCGTTTGTTGTGACTCATGGCTACCAACTCGATGGGATGAGTGTGGAGTGTGGCCTTGTAAGAACTGCCTGTTTCGAGAAGATAGTTCTGTAGCACAAGATGCGAGGGCAGTTCGCTGGTGGGCAGGACTGGCTCGTCGGCAATGATTTCATACGATGCGCAGTCGGGACAGATACGTATGATGGCTCCGTTCTGCATGGGCTTACGTGCAAGGTCACGCATGCGCTTGCCTGTTCCCTTTACGTAGAAGTACTTTCCTAGCAAGGATGGAAGTGTCTTGCCTATCTGCTTGACGGGTGCGATGGCGGGCATCGAGGCGATCTCCTCGTCAATGTGTTCCGTGATGTTCACCGTAATGTTGCCGCCGTTACGCTCTGCCCATCCTTTCTGCCAAAGGTAGGCTGTGACTTCTGCCACTTGGTCGATGACGGCTCGCAGGGCAGGACGCGAATCAAGAATACTGTTCATGTTAAAGCAATTGAGGCACAAAAGTGCTGAAGATAAGAACGATGATGCCGCAGACGAGCACAGCAATGGTCTTCTTGGAGCATCCTTTCCATTCCTTCAGGATGATGCCCCAGACGTTGCTGAACGTCACGTTGAGTGCCATAAGGATGCAGAAGGAGAGTGTGTCCATCGTGCCGCCTGCCTCGAAGAAGCTGCGTCCAAGTGACAGACCGAAGAACTGACTGTACCACAGCACACCGGCTAATGCACAGAAGAACAAGTTGTTGCCCCATACCGAGGTTTTGCGGTAGTCGTCCCACGTCTTGTTCTTCGTGTTCTGGTAGAAGCAGTAGATGGCATTCGTGAGGAAGCCTCCCAATGTTACGAGCAAGGTGGCAGGCAAGGTCTTGAACATATCGGGTGTCTCAGCAAAGTGTATGCTTTTCCCGAACTCCAGTCCTACGTTAAAGCAGCCGCTCATGAAACCTGCCAACAAGGCGATGGCCAGTCCTTTTGGGAAGTTGAAGTCTTTGATGGCTTCGTTGCTTCCTTCTTGTTCTTTGCTTCTCTTGCTGCCCGCAATACCGATGATGCCGATGCCGATGAGCGTCACTACGACGCCGAGGATGACGGCATAAGTGAGCGACTCCAGTGCATTCAGCTCAGGGAAGAAGGTGTTTAGAAGCACCGGCCCCATGATGGTGCCGAGGGCTGCACACGTTCCTAACGCAATGCTTTGCCCGAGAGCGACGCCCAGGTAGCGCATCGAGAGACCAAATGTCAGTCCGCCTATTCCCCAAAGGATGCCGAAGAAGATGGTCATCCAGATGCTCGTTGACTGGTCGGCAGTGAAGAGTTCAAAGAGAGAATGCCCTTCCGGTACAGCCAGCCAGGCTCCCAGCAGGGGGAACAGCAGCCAGGCAAAGATGCCCTGCACAATCCAGTAACTTTCCCAACTCCACTGCTTGATGCGGTTGATGGGGACATAGCTGCTCGACTGACAAAACGCTCCGACAGCTATGATGAGTAATCCAAGTGCAATCATAGTTATAATCCTTAATCCCTATTCCCTAATCTCTAATCCCTTTTACTTGTTACGTCTGCTTCATATCTCTCAACCTCGGTGATGAACGCATTGCCCACAGGCACGTCGTTGCGCTGGCAGAACTCGTCGTAGACGGCATTCCAAGGCAGAGCCTTAGCCTCTTCGAGCAGGGCGAGACTCTGGAAGCCCTTGCCTTCCAACTCGTACTTGGCAATCTGTGCTGTGGGTTCCAATAGGGCACGCGTCATGCATTTTTGAGCGGCACGCGAGCCTGTGACGTATGC
The DNA here is from genome assembly GCA_017557475.1 of Bacteroidaceae bacterium. The sequence continues at coordinate 24,283 of JAFYYO010000108.1, read as the reverse complement.
TCCGACGCGGTTGATGCTGCCGTCGAAGTAGTCGAGGCCATAGTGCACGCGGTCCATGGCTTGGGCTCGCACGATTTCCTGGAAGAGTTCCAGTGTCGGGTCGTCCATCAAAGTAACGTGGTCGCTGTCCCAACGAATAGGGCGACTTACGTGCAGCATCAGTTCAGGAACGAACTGCAGGACGGCGCTTACCTTGTCGGCAGGGCTTTCCGTCGGATGGTAATGGCCAGTGTCGATGGTCAGTATCTTATTGTTCTTGGCAGCATAAGCCGTGTAGAAGTCGTGGCTGCCCACTGTGAAACTCTCCAGTCCAATGCCGAAGACCTTGCCCTCGATGCAGTCCTTCATCATGGGCAGAGGCTTTGCAAAGATCTGGTCGAGCGAGTCTTTCAGATAATGTCGATAGAGGAAGTGGTTGACGCTCTGGTCCTTGCAGCCGTCGTGCACCCAGAGGTTCATGATGCAGGGATTGCCTTGAGCCTCGCCCATCGCGTTGGCAATCTCGCGGCAACGCTTTGTGTGCTCTATCCAGAAGTCGCGTATGCCCTTGTCGGGATTTGCCAGCGACAGGTTGCCACTCTTGGGATGAGAGAAGGAAGTGCTGTTGAAGTCGAGCTTCGTGTCGTTCTCCTTGCCCCACTCAATCCAACTTTGGAAGTACTCCACAGTCACTTCGTCGCGATCCACGACCTTTCCCTTGAAGTCACCATAGATTTCGTGGAGGTTCAGGCGATGGTTGCCGGGGATGAGGCTCTTTGCCTTGAGGATGTCGCTACGCAGTTCGTCGATGTTGCGTGCCTTGCCCGGGTAGTTTCCCGTGCTTTGGATGCCGCCGGAGAGTGCGCCGGCCTGCACCTCGAAGCCCGACACGTCGTCGGCCTGCCAGCAGTGCATGCTCAGGTGGAAATCTTGCAGTTTTGCCAGGACTTTTTCTGTGTCGATGCCGAACTCGGCATAGCGTTCTCTCGCCAGTTCGTAGGCTTTAGTGATGTTCTCGCTTTTCATATTCTTTGTGTAAATAAGTTATATGCTTTGTTCCATTCTGCCGTGTCCTCGGGGAGATAAGTCTTCATCTCGATGCTTTGGCTAATGATGCGTCGCATCTCCCGTATGTCGTTTACCAGCCCAGCTGCCTTTGCCTGCAGCATGATGTTGCCGATGGCAGTGCCTTCCACAGGTCCGGTCAGTACCGGCATCTGGAGACTGTTAGCTGCCATCTGCATGAGGTACTGGTTGTAGGTGCCTCCGCCGATGACATGAAGCCTTTCAATGGGGAAGGGAGCCAGTTTGCGCAGATAATCCACCACTTGTCGATAGCGCAGAGCAAGACTTTCGAAGATGCAGCGCGCCATCTGTTGATAGGTGACGGGAACGGGTTGACCAGTCTCTTTGCAGTATTCCTGAATGGCTTTTACCATGCTTGTCGGGTTGGCGAAGCGCGGGTCGTCGGGATTGATGAACGAACGGAAAGGCTCGGCCGACATGGCATCGCGGTTCACTTGATTCACGTCCTCAGGAGCATCAGTCCATTCTTGTCGGCAACGCTCCAGCAGCCAAAGGCCGCAGATGTTCTTCAGGAAGCGCGTCGTACCCTCGATGCCGCCTTCGTTCGTGAAGTTGTACTCGAAGCTCTTCTCGTTGATGATGGCTTCTTGAGTCTCGATGCCCAGAAGGCTCCAAGTGCCGCAACTCAGGTAGACATAATGTTCGTCCTGAGCAGGAACGGCAGCTACGGCAGAGCCAGTGTCGTGTCCTGCGACTGCCACAACGGGAATGGGGCCGAGCCCTGTCTGCCTCTGCACCTCTGGCAGGAGCGTCCCGACTGTGTCGCAGGGGTTCACATAGCTTCCGAACTGCTCTTCCTTCAGGCCGATGACCTCAATCAGTTTGGGGTCGATGCGCTTAGTGCGAGGGTCGAGCATCTGGCTTGTGCTCAGGATGGTGTACTCGCAGACGGGCTTGCCGGTGAGCATGTACATCAGGGCATCTGGCACAAAGAGAATCTTGTCGGCAGCTTCCAGAGCAGAGTCGCCGTGTTTGCGCATAGCCGAGAGCTGGAACAGGGAGTTGAAGTTCATGAACTGGATGCCCGTCTTCTCGTAAACCTGCTCCTTTGGAATCAGCCGGAAGTAGTCCTCCATAGCTCCTTCGGTATGCGGGTCGCGATAGCAATAGGGATTGCGAAGCAGTCCTCCGTCTTTGCCCACGCACACGAAGTCCACGCCCCAGGTGTCGATGCCGATGCTGGTCAACTGGATGCCTTCGTCGGCCACGACTTTCAAGCCGCGGATGATTTCGCGATAGAGGGCATAGATGTCCCAGTAGAAGTGTCCTCCGGTCTGTATGATGTGATTCGGAAAGCGCGTCAGTTCCCGTTGCTGGAGCCTGCCGTCGGAGACGGAGCCTAGTATCGTGCGTCCGCTCGTAGCTCCCAAGTCAACGGCAAAGAAAAAGGTTGTGGCACTCATATATTACATCGTTTTATCGTGCGGATTGCGGTTTTTCTGCTACAAAGATACAAAATAATTCTTTATTCTTCTCTCATCCTTCTTTTTTTTCTCTTTTAGAGAACTTCTGTGAAGGCAGAATAATTCCTGGGGTGCAAGTTGCGTTCGTACAAACGCAGCTTGCGATTCTACAGATGCAACTTGCGTTTCTCGAATCGCAGCCTGCGTTTCAAGAATCCGACGAGGTGCGTTTATTTTATCAGCACTTTGTAGCTCTTTCCCTCGCGAGTCCGGATGATATGGATGCCTTTCTCGTTCTTCTTCATAGGAAGGCCCATTGTGGAGTAAGACTCATGCTTTTCTGCCCATGAGGGTGATGAGAGGATGTCCATATCCCAGTTTATATAGCTTCCGTCGGATAAGAGGAAGATTTCTGCATGCGTGTTATTCAGCACTGGATGCCCGTCGAGTCCCAGTGTCTGATACCAAATGGGCTCATCCTCATTGTCCCCCTGATTGAGCAGATAGCAGAGTTCTCCGCCACTGACCTGAGTCTCGTCTACAACGGTGGCGTTCCTGTCGGGATAGGTAGAATAGCAGTTGGTGGAATTTGGATTGCCTCGCAGCATCGTATCGCTCATGTCCTGATAGTAATAGCCCTCGATGCTGCCACTCCCGTAGCAGTTGTAGGCATAGCCTCTGGCTGCATATCCGGTTATCTGCCCGCTCTCTCGTTTGCCCTTCACGGGTCCTGAGACATAGCAGTTGATGAAGATGGGAGTGGCTGCTCCGCTCATGTTGCAGCCGAAGATGCCGCCTGCATTCCGCTCGGTAGCCGTCACTGAGCCCTCGTTGCCCAAGCGCTCCATCGTGACTGTGCCGCTTCCATTCGAGCCGCCAATGATGCCTACATAGGAACCGCCCCTGATTGAGCAGGTCTCGTCGAGCACGAAGTTCTTGATGGTAACGCCGCCGCTCACGATGCCGAAGAGGCCTGTGTAGTTGCTGCCTGATGCTATAGTCAGGTTGGTGAACGTGTGGCCCTGACCGTCGAAGCATCCCACATAGGGGAACTCGGCAGTGCCGATGGGCGTTATCGTAATGTCTTGGAAGTCCAGGTCGGCAGTCACAGTGCCGTTGATGTTAGGCAAACCGGTGTTAACCAACCTCGCGAAATTAATCACATCCTGCGGCGTAGAAAGCACGAAATCAAGTTTGTTGACGTACTCACCCTCTTGAAGCGTGACTTCCAAATGATGCTGCAATACGGGATGTTCGTCCTGCTCCAATGTCTGATACCAAATTGGTTCGTCCTGCTCGTCTCCCTGATTGAGCATGTAGCAAAGCTCTCCGCTTGCGACCTGCGTCTCGTCCACGACCGTTACATTCCTGTCGGGATAGATGGAATAGCAGTTCGAGGATGTGGGATTGCCGCGAAGCATGGCGTCGCTCATGTCCTGATAATAGTAACCCTCGATGCTGCCGCTGGCATAACAGTTGTATGCTTGGCCACCTGCGGCATAGCCTGTGATCTGACCACTCTCTTTGTCTCCCTTCACGTCGCCTGTCACGTAGCAGTTTCTGAAGATAGGCGTGGCGGCAGCACCCATGTTGCAACCGAAGATGCCGCCAGCATTATGAGCAGCTGCAGTTACGCTACCCTCGTTGCCAAGACACTCCATTGTGACGATGCCGCTGCCGTTCGAGCCGCCTATGATGCCGACGAAGGCGTTGCCACTAATGGAACAACTCTCGTCGAGCACAAAGTTCTTGATGGTAGCTCCGCCGCTCACGATGCCGAACAGACCGACGTAGTTGGCGTAAGAACTCATCGTCAGACCCGAGAAGATGTGTCCTTGGCCGTCGAAAGTGCCGATATAGGGATGCTCGGAAGTGCCTATAGGCTCCAGCCTTGTGCTGATTGTGCTGAGGTCTAGGTCAGCCTCGACGCGTCCGTTCAAACTCGAAAGTCCCTGACGATTCACGGCTTGTTGGAAAGCCAGGAGGTCCGCAGGCGAGTTGATGATGAAAAGCGTGTCCGAGGGATCTATCTCTTCATATTCAGCATAACCCAGTTTGTTGTCTATCCAGCGAATGCGTTCCTTCAGGTAGTTCTTGATGATGTCGAGCTCGCCCTGATATGTGCCTGGAGCGAACTGCTGGAGTGTGAGCAGCTGATCGAGGTTGTCCCAACGGGTAAAGTTCAGCTTCTGGGATTCGTCCATGACGTTGCCCAAGCTGTCCACGAAGGCCCAAAGGCTGTCTTCACTGAATGCTTTGCTCTCTCGCAAGTCGCTCCAGATGGTAGCAAGCCGCTCGTTGGCGTACGGATCGGACAGGATGCGATTCACGAAGCTTCTGATGCCGTCCACAGCCGAGCCGTAGTTGAAGAGCCAGTCGGGTTTCCCGTTGGCCGGATAGGTACGCTGGTCGTTGTCCATCGACAAGTCGAAATCCCAGACGGGACCGAAGTGGAAGAGGTCGTCTTCACGTTCCTTGTACAGATATATGCTCCACATCGCGTCGTTGTTTCCTGCGAACTCGCCTACCAAGAACAGGCGCAGGAAACTCTCCAGGTCGAGTCGGCTGCGATAGCCCTCTGTTGCGTCCATATAGTTGGAAGCCCAGAGCCGAGACTCCATCTCGTTGAAAGCGTCGCGTATATAGTTGAACTGCTGGCTGACGATATCGTCCGCGTCGGGCGACTTCACGTCAACAGGTATGCCTCCATAGTTGCTGCTGAAGTGGTAAGCCTCGCCTCCGGGACTGGTTATCTCCATCAAGTAGCCACCCGTAATGCTCCAATCATCTATGTCGTCGGGCAGCATGTCGGTGATCTCTACACGGTTGGGGTCCACCGTAATCTGGTCGCAGAGCTGGTAATTGCCTTTGTATTGTCCGTTCACGATGACGTCTACGTTCTGGATCCACGGCGTATAGCAGAGTCCCAGGCGTCGGCTCATCTCGAAGGCGACGTTGTTGCGCATCAGACTTTTATCGCGCCAGTTGGGGATGAGGGTCCATTTCTTTGCCTTCGCAGGACTTTCCAACGAGGAGCCTCTCAGCATGTGGTGGGACTTTCCATCGTTGAACTTGATGCGATAGGGACGTTTCTTGAAGAGTTCATAGCGGGAGCCGTTGCCACGCTCACGAGCCAAGATGGGATACTCCTGCAGGCGTGTCCCGCCATCATAAATGATACACATCTCGGATTCCAACTCGTGAACCTTGTCGTAAGGCTCGATTCCGGAGTAGGTATGGTAGGAGAGAGTGGGCAGATTGGTCAATTGGTAGAAGCGATTATCATTGCCTTCCCCTTCGTAGCCATAGAACTCCACCTCGGCGATGCTACTGTTGGTATCAGCAGGAGCTACCCAACGGACATATCGGAAGCCTCGCGTGACCCGTACAAAGGCATATGAGAACTCGCCGACAGTCCCTTTTTCCTTTATCATATAGAGGGGAATGGCATCCATGAAGTCCTCGCGATTCGAGCCTTCAAAAAGGCCAAGCACCACGCTTTCGGACTCCGAAGTTTCCTGCTGACGCCATCCCACAGAGGTGATAACATAGGGAGAGCCCAAGTCCAGGCCAATCCACGAGCGTCCGTTCTCGTCCGAACTCATCGCCGTTCCCGTTAGTGGCTTACCGACATTATCTGCCTGCAGATCTTGCAGAGGCAGCATAGAGCAGAGGAAAAACAGCAGGAACAGCCTGCCCAAACGAGAGGCTCCGATATTCTTGTTGTTGTTAGTTTCGATACGCATAAGCCCTTACGACATGCAAAGATACATAAAAATACGCAATGTTATTCTCTTCGTCGCAAAAAAAAATTAGCCGCAGGCAAAACATAGCTGTGGCTAATTGTCAAACTAGGCGTGTCTAGTTGGCCAACTAGACGTGGCTAATTCGCAAACTAGACGTGCCTAGTTGGGGAACTAACCGTGGCGTGTCTGCTCCCCACCTGTTTATGGGGCGAACGAGAGGGCTTTCTGGCTTAAGGTAAGACAGTTATTGCTCGGCATTTGCCTCAGCCAGAGTCTCTGATTCAGGCATCAGCCAGAACTGGAACAGACGATTCTCGTACTTGACTCGATACTGAGGTAGGGCCTGCGCATCCTTGCTCCATGAGTTGATGCCGCCAACGCCTGTCTGCAACTTATCCAGTGAAAGCTCCGTGTACTTCGACTTTGGAACCTGCGGAGAATGGCGCTGAGCTTTCTGCTTGCCCTCGTCCAGGTCCATAATATTATAATGTAGTGCAGAGGCAGAGAAAGGTTCGTTCGACTGGATGCGCAGTCCGAAGCCTAACTGATTCGCTTGTTGCCACCAGCGTATGTCAGTCTTGGTGCCAGTCTCTTGCGGTCGGATGTAAGGGAAGAACTGCTCGTCGGCGGTCTGCTTCCTGAGACCAACCATCTGGTTCTCCTTGCGGTCGGCATAATTTTCAATGGGACCGCGACCGTAGTAGTTGCTCTGGTCGTAGTCGTAAGGCATATCCATGACCATACCAAAGCGGAACATATCGCTGACCTGAGCGCCTGCGGTTGTGCTCATCTGCTCGGAGACGTGGATAGCACCGCCTTCAAGGATGATGTAGGTCAAAGTGAGTCGAGCCTTTACTGCCGGCATGTCATAGGTGGCCTTGACTGTTACAGGGTCTTGCTTCTTGTCCTTTTTGGCAGTCAAAGACGTGAGCTTCATCTCGGGATTGCGCCATGCTTTCATGCTCTCGTGCAGGCCTGCACCCATGTCATTGTCGGTTACGGCTCGCCAGAAGTTGGGCCTGAGCGTTCCACCATCGCCCAAAAGGTCGTTGCCGAGCACGGTGTAGCCGTTCATGAGTCCTGTCTGGCGGTCGAAGCTGACCATGAAGTTGTCGTTCGAGATGATGATTCCTTCCGTCCCCTTCTTGTTGAGAATCTTTATCTTTGATGCTGTGGCAGAGGGCAGGGAGACGGGTTTCTTTTTGTAGGGGCGTATGGTCAGCTGGTTGTAAGCCACTTCCTGGCCGGCCTTCATAAGGGGCTCGTCGTTCTTCAGCATGAAGGAGATGTTTAGCATGAGCTCGGTATCATCGTCCTTAAGCAGTTCCGGCTTGATAGGAATCTCGAAAGTTTTTGTCTGCTGCGGCTCTACATCCAGGTCCGAGATAAGGCCAAAGTCGGCAGGGAGGCCATCGTAGGTAACTACCCATTTCAGCCTGTAGCCCGTCAGGTCGCGGAAGAAGTTCTCGTTATAGACTTCTATGGTCTTCGTCTCGGCCAGATTACCCTTTGCCTTTGCCCAGATGTTCTGATACTGATAGGCAACCTCGTAGGCATGCGGATTGAGTTGACGGTCGGGACCAATGATGCCGTTGCAGCAGAAGTTATTGTCCGAGGGATCGTAGTTGTTGTAGTCACCGCCGTAGGTATAGTCGATCTTGTTGAGCTCGGAGTAGGGGAGGTTGGCCACTTTGTTCAGTTCGTCGAGCGAAGCAGATAGCATCTTGGCGTCTGGTTTGCGATGCAAAGCCTGGTCCACGAAGTCCCAAATGTAGCCGCCTTGGTACTTTGGGTACTTCCTGATGACTTCCCAATACTCCTTCAAGCCACCGCTGGAGTTGCCCATCGTATGGTTGTACTCGCACTGGATGAGCGGCTTTTGGAAGTTATCGTCCTTGCAATAGCTCTCACAATCCCAAGGTCTGTAATACATCGGGCAGAAGATGTCGGTGTTGCGACCTTCGCGATGTGCCTGCTCCCACTGGCAAGGACGGCTCTTGTCCTCAGCCTTTATCCAGTCGTATGCAGCCTCGAAGTTCGGTCCATTCACGGTTTCATTGCCAAGCGACCACACGATGATGGCAGGATGATTGTAGTGTGAGCGGACATTATTCTGATTGCGTTCGAGAATCTGCTTAGCGAAGAGCGGCTTCTTGGCCTCGGCATCCTTGCCGTAACCAAAGCCGTGACTCTCCTGATTGGCTTCCGCAGTCATGTAGATACCGTACTCGTCGCAAAGGTCATACCAGACTGGGTCGTCGGGATAGTGGCATGTGCGGACAGCGTTGATGTTGAGTCGCTTCATGATTTGAATGTCCTGAATCATTCGCTCACGGCTCACGACATAGCCTCCATTGGGGTCAAGTTCGTGGCGGTCAGCACCTTTGATGAGGATAGGCTTGCCGTTGACGAGCAACTGAGCGTTCTTGATTTCCACACGACGGAAGCCTACCTTTTGCGTGATGACTTCTGTCACCACGGGTTCACCACTTTGTACCGCCTTGCGGCCAGCTTTCTTGACAGCAGGAACAGTAGTCTTGGCAACGAGAGTATACAGATATGGCGTCTCGGCAGTCCACTTCTTCGGAGCTTTTACCTCCAGTTTAATGCCGCCTTGTGCTGGGAGTCTCTCGTTCCACGAACTGATGACGGAGCCTGCTACTTTGTTTCCCTCCTTGTCGAGAAGCTCGATGCTGACGTTGCCTTTGCCTGAGAGCCGAGCGCTTACGTTAAGAATGCCGTCCTGATAGTCGTTTGTCAGGTCGGGCGTGAGGCGCAAGTCATCGAGATGCGTGTCCTTGTCGCGGGCATAGAGATACGAGTCGCGAGCCACACCCGAGAGGCGCCAGAAGTCCTGGTCTTCACACCAAGAGCCATCGCACCAGCGGAATACTTGGAAGGCGATGAGGTTCTCCTCGCCTGCCTTGACGAGCGGCGTGATGTCGAACTCCGTAGCGACCTTCGAGTCCTCGGAGTATCCTGCGAACTGGCCGTTGACGTAGAGATAGATGCACGACGTGACTGAGCCGAAGCGAGCCACAACCTGCTTGCCTGCCCAATCTGCAGGGATGCGAAGAGAGCGGCGGTAGGAACCGACGTGATTGTCTTTCTCGGGAACCTGCGGAGGCTTCTGGTTGAAGTGACCTCGCCAGGCAAAACCTGAGTTCACGTATTCCGCATCTCCGTAGCCATTGAGTTCCCACATCCCAGGCACAGGCATTGTCCCCCAGGCGGAGTCGTCCAAGTTGGTCTCGTAGAAATTGGTGGGACGCTGGTCAGCATTCTCTACCCAATTGAACTTCCAGTTTCCGTGGAGCGAAAGGAAACACCCCGACTTCGTCATATCCCCTTTCAGAGCCAACGCTTCGTTCTCGAAAGCGAAGAACGTTGTGCGAACAGGCATACGGTTCACGTTGTTCACTTCCATGTCGTGCCACTCCGTCCAAGCGGGTGCAGCCACTCTAGCAGTGTTATTTAAAGCCCATCCCAAGAGGGCTGCCAACAGTAAAATACTTTTCTTCATGTGATATAAAATTGTTAGGTTAAGTTCATGAAATTCTATTTGCCATGTTTGATTCTTGAAACGCAAGTTGCGATCCGAGAAACGCAAGTTGTGATTGTACGGATGCAAGCTGCGATTGTAGAAACGCAAGTTGCGTTTTAAGAATGTAACGAGATGAGATAGACTTATTTTTAGCCTCTATTCCATAATTATTCATTAAATGTCGATGCAAATATAATGAATTTTCCACAATTTTCACTATATTTGCAATGAAATTTCCCTAAGATGAATGATTATCTACGCTCGGGACATACGCTTATGAGAATTAACAAACCCCTTCTTGGACTTCTGGTCGCGCTGATTCTAGTTGTCCCTATGTCGGCTCAGCAACGTATTGTCAGCAGTCTGGACTTCGGTTGGCTGTTTCATGGAGGCGACCTAAGCGAGGGCGCTTCGCTGGGTTTGGACGACAGCCAGTGGCAACGGATAGACCTTCCTCACGACTTTCAGATTGAACAACCATGGGTAGCGCCTGAGCCATCGGAGCGTCCAGACAATACGGATGTAGCGGCAAACATCAGGAGTCGCCTGTCCGGGCGTGGCTTCAAGGAGATGGGGAAGGTCTGGTATCGCTACCACCTGATGCCTGCTGACAGTTTAAATGGACGCAGAATCCTGCTCGACTTCGGCGGCATCATGTATGTTGGTGATGTCTATCTGAATGGCGAACGAGTAGGTGGGACAGACTACGGCTATGTCGGCTTCGAGATAGATGTGACGGAACAACTTCGCTTCGGAGAGGACAATGTGATAGCCGTGTTGGCCGACACTAGGGAACCAGGCAACTCGCGCTGGTACACAGGCGGCGGATTGATTCGTGGCGTCAAACTCGTAGCAACCTCGAAAGACCTCTATTTCGAGCGCCATCCACTTTATATCACGACTCGCGACAACGCCTACGTTAGCATCTCAGGCGAGTTTACCAATCGTACTCGCAAACCTATTCGCACTCGCGTCAAGATATATGCCCCTGATGGACAGCTCGTCTGTCAGGACAGTTCTATCGTCAACCCTCACCGCATGGCCCGTACAGTTGAGGCATCGCTTTGCAGGGAAATGGCAATAGCCGCTCCTCAGTTATGGGACACGGAGCACCCGAACCTCTACACAGCCGAGGTGACGCTGCGGCGCGAGGACGGCTCCGTGGCAGATGTGGTGACAGAGCGATTCGGCATCCGCACCATCGAGATAAGTCCGGAGTTCGGATTGAAACTGAATGGCAAGAAGACGCTGCTCAAAGGCTATGCCAATCACCATACCTTAGGTGCCCTCGGCGCTGCAGCCTATCCCCGTGCCATCGAGAAGCAGATTCAACTCATGAAACGGTTCGGCGTCAACCACATTCGCACATCGCATAATCCGTACAGTCGTGAGTTCATCGAACTGTGCGATGAGAACGGCATCCTGGTCGTTGATGAGCTCTACGACAAATGGACCAGGCAACATACCGGAGGACGCGTGCCCTTCGAACAACTCTGGCAGTACGACATCCCCGAATGGGTAAGGCGCGACCGCAACTCGCCTTCCGTCGTCTTCTGGAGCCTCGGTAACGAACTTCAGCAAGACCCCAACCAGCCTTTCAATGACTTTGGCGTCACAATGTACAAATTGCAGCGGACGCTCATCGAGCGCTACGACTCCACACGCCTAGTCACTGTTGCCATGCATCCGCGCTATCGCAACTGGGAGACGGATTCCTTGCCTGCCGACCTGGCCATGCAGACAGATATCCAGTCGTACAACTATCGCTACATGTACTTCCCTGGTGACGGCAAGCGTTTCCCCTGGATGACTTTTTACCAAAGCGAAGCGACGATGGCAGGTATGGGACAGAACTTCTTCGAGATGGACCTTGATAAAGTCATCGGTCTGGCTTACTGGGGAGCCATCGACTATCTTGGCGAGAGTCAGGGATGGCCGGCTAAGGGATGGGGACAAGGTTGCTTCGACATCTCCATGGAACCCAAGCCAAAGGCATATTTGATGAAAAGTATCTTCAAGGACGACGAGCCGCTGGTGCATATTGGTGTCCTCGACAAGAAGGGCGACCAGATGTGGAACGGCGTACAGACTGGCACGGACGGCTTGAGCGACCATTGGAACAGGTCTGTTGTCGGTAGTCCGTTGTCGGTTATCACTTTCACCAATGCCGACGAAGTAGAGCTCTTGCTCAATGGCAAAAGTCTTGGCAAGAAACAAAACCTCATCTCCGACCCCAAGCAACGCAATCAGATTCGTTGGGACGGCATCACCTATGAGCCAGGCCAACTGGAAGCCATTGCCTATAGAAAAGGGAAAGTCGTGGCTCGTCACAAGATAGAGACTACGGGCGAGGCAAAGCAGTTGACCGCCGAAGCAGATAATAACGATTGGAAAGCCGATGGTATCGACCTGCAACACGTCCGCATCGTGGCTATCGACAAACAAGGCCGTCGAGTACAAACCTGCAATAACGAAGTCACATTTTCTGTCGAAGGGAATGCCAGGATTGTGGGCGTCACTAATGGCGACATTGCTTCCGACGAACTGAGCGTGGCCGACCATCGCTCCCTCTTTGGCGGCACTTGCACAGTTATCCTGCGTTCCTCGCAGACTCCGGGTCCCGTTACCATCACCGCAACTTCGCCCAACCTGAAGAGCGTAAGGCTGAAACTGAACATAAAGTGAATATGCCCAAACAGATAGCCTTCATATTTGCCATTGTCATTTTGGCTGTAGTTCCTTCTGCAGCTCAAGATGCAGATGAAGTACTCGAGGCGGCGTGTCTTGTAAACAATTATTTTACTGCAAAGTGGCCTGACCCTACCAAGGATACTTTCGTGGGAAGAAGGCGCCCAAGCTCTCTTTGGACGCGTGGCGTGTACTACGAAGGCTTGATGGCACTTTATACTATTGACCCGCAGCCGCATTACATGAAGTACGTCGACGACTGGGCCAACTATCATAAGTGGACACCTCGCAACGGCACTACGACAACAAATGCCGACGACCAGTGCTGCATGCAGACCTATCTGGACCGATGTATGGTGGATAGCTGCCGCATGAACATGGAGAAGCAGATGTCGCTGGGACGAACTGACTTCTGGACGTGGATAGATGCCATACAGATGGCGATGCCTGCATACGCGAAGATGTACAGAATCACAGGCGATACACGATATGTCCTCTTTGCTCGCGACTGCTACGAATGGACGCGAAACGAGTGTGGAGGAGGACTGTGGAATGCTCAAGAAGGCTTGTGGTGGAGAGATGCCGACTTTACCCCTCCCTACAAGGAAAGCGACGGCAACAACTGCTATTGGAGTCGTGGCAACGGTTGGGTAGTTGCGGCGTTGGTGAGAACTATAGAAGATATAGAGATGAGCAAGGGGCAGGAAGCAGTGAGCAATGAGGTACAGGCTTTCTTGGAGGAACTGAAGGCAGATTACAAAGCGATGATGCGTGCCTTGCTGAAATGCCAGCGCGAGGATGGCTTCTGGAACGTCAGCCTTATGTCTCCAACTACATTCGGTGGCCCAGAGACTTCTGGAACGGCTCTCTTTCTGATGGGAATGGCTTGGGGCGTGCGCAACGGCTTGCTTCCTCAAGAGGAATACCGTCCAGCAACAGACAAGGCGTGGAATGCTATCGCTACCAAGGCAATACACCCGAACGGCTTCATCGGTTACATGCAGGGAACGGGCAAGGAGCCGAAGGACGGACAGCCTGTGACATATACAAGTGTTCCTAATTTTGAGGACTACGGCACTGGATGTGTGCTGTTGGGTGCAGTAGAATACTATAAACTGATAAAAGACCCAACCTCGCAGGCTGGCTCTCGTTGGTGGTGGCTGGGTTCTGCTGTCACAGAGAAGGGGCTGTCGTGGCAGATGGAGCAGATGGCTTCGCATGGTATAGGAACGCTTGAAATAACGCCGCTATATGGTGTGCAGGGTAACGATACCAACAACATTTCCTTCCTCTCGCCAAAGTGGATGCAGATGCTGGAATACACCATCAACGAGGGTAAACGTCTCGGCATACAGATAGACATGAACCTCGGCACGGGCTGGCCTTTCGGCTCTCCAGAGACACCAATCGAGGAGGCAGCCTGCAAGCTTGTGGTGGTTGATTCGCTTGTCGATAGCAAACTGGCAAAGAGCATATTGCTTTCAGCACCACAAAAGGAGCGGTATGCCCGTCTGGTAGCTCAAAGAGATTATAAGAGTCGCGTGAAGGGCAAGCGACGTGTGATAGCGCTCTACGAATGCAGAACTGGACAGAAGGTGAAGCGAGCTGCTCCTGGCGGCGAAGGTTACGTGATAGATCATTTCGACTCTATCGCCGTGGCACATTATCTGTCGCGTTTCGACAGAGCCTTTAAGACTTCCGGCACTCCCATGCCTGCGACTTTCTTCAACGACTCCTACGAGGTGTTTGGAGCTGACTGGACGCCAACGTTGCTGGTGGAGTTCGAGGCACGTCGCGGATACAAGTTGGAAGACAAACTGCAGGAGTTCGTCGATGGCGATGCACAAGTACTAAGCGACTATCGGGAAACGCTGTCCGAGCTCTTGCTGCATAACTTCACGGAGCAATGGGTGCGCTGGAGTCATGAACATGGTGTAAAGGTAAGGAATCAGGCACACGGATCGCCGGCAAACCTCATTGACATCTATGCTGCCGTTGACATCCCTGAAATAGAAGGCTTCGGTCTTTCCGATTTCGGCATCAAAGGCTTGCGTACAGACTCAGGCATGACCAGAAGGAATTACTCCGACCTCTCGATGCTGAAATATGCTTCCTCTGCAGCTCACATCACAGGCAAGCGACTCGTCTCGAGTGAGACCTTTACATGGCTGACGGAGCACTTTCGTACCTCCCTTTCGCAGATGAAGCCCGACCTCGACCTGATGTTCTGTGCAGGCGTGAACAGGATGTTTTTCCATGGAGCCTGCTATTCTCCAAAGGACGACCCGTGGCCAGGCTGGAGATTCTATGCCTCTGTCGATATGTCGCCCACTAATACGATTTGGCGAGATGCTCCGATGCTGACACGTTACATCGAATTCTGCCAAAAGCGTCTTCAGGAGGGAGAGCCTGACAACGACTTCCTTGTGCTTTTGCCAGTAAGGAATATGTGGCGGACGAACCTCGATAAGCGGCTAATGCTCTTTGATATCAATTCCATGGACAAGAAGGCGCCCGAGTTCATTGCCTCGATATTGAAAATTGATTCGCTAGGTTACGATTGTGACTACATCTCGGAGAGATACTTGCTGAGCACAACCTTCACAAACGGCAAGTTGCAGACTGCTGCGGGTACTAGCTATGCTGCACTCATCCTACCTCCAGGTTGCATCATGAGCAAAGCCGCAAAGAAGCACATCGAGAGCCTGAAGCGTCAGGGAGTACACATTATATATAATATAGACAGGCAGACGCTCGCCAACTACGCAAAGCCTGAGGAATTGCGCACTCAACTCAAGATGAAGATGATACGTCGCAGGGTAGATGATGGATATCGCTACTTTGTTTCCAACCTTACGCCAAACGATGTCGAGCAGAATGTTACCCTTGCATCAACGGGTGCGAAGGTCGGTATCTCTCTCTGTAGTGGCGAAAGCTGTTTCATCGATGCAATAAACGATGGTAATACAATAGTAACGTATCCACTTAATGTTTTCCATGCAAGTGGGAAACCATCTTTGCTTAAAGACCTTAC
The DNA here is from genome assembly GCA_017557475.1 of Bacteroidaceae bacterium. Next base: position 8,803 of record JAFYYO010000108.1, on the reverse strand, counting down.
CAACAACAAGTGGTCGCTCAGCTTTATAGAGTCCCAGCCTGTCATCAATCAGGAGATCACTCTTGATGGCCTCAAGACTTGGGAAGGGCTGCCTGTTGATAGTCTTGACGAGCTTATTGGCACGGGTGTTTACGAGACAACCTTTAATCTTTCCGCAAATGATGTGGCAAATGGCCACTATCGTATTGACCTTGGCGATGTAAGAGAGTCGGCACGCATGTATATCAATGACACATACGTCGGCTGTGCCTGGTGTGTACCCTTCACGTTGGACTTCAATGGTGTGCTTCGAGAGGGAGAGAACACCATTCGAATTGAGGTGACGAACCTGCCTGCTAACCGCATAGCAGCTTACGACAGGCGTGGTATCAAATGGCGCAAGTTCAATGAAATAAACGTGGTTGACATCAACTACAAACACAGTACTTATGGTGACTGGACTCCTGTGCCGTCGGGATTAAACTCATACGTTCACATATATATATATACAGAAAAGCCATGAAAAAGATACTCTTCCTGTCACTTATTGTAATGTTTGCATTGAGTCTCAGTGCAAAGCCCCAAGGACAGCAGATGCTCTGGCCAGATGGTAGTGTGATGGATGCTTTCTTCAGTAACACTACAAAGGTGGATGTGGGGACACTTGGCAAGCAATATGTCATCACGGACTATGGGGTGAAGCATGATTCGACGCTCTTGCAGACGGCAAAAATACAAGCCGTGATAGACCAATGTGCCAGCGAAGGCGGAGGTGTAGTTGTCATTCCAGAAGGGACGTTCCTCTCCGGCTCACTCTTCTTCAAGCAGGGAACGCACCTCTATGTAAAAGGACGACTAAAGGGCTCGGACCGTATACGCGATTTCCAACTATTGCAGACACGTATGGAAGGACAGACTTTACAGTACTTTGCAGCACTCATCAATGCTGACGGACTGGACGGCTTCTGCATCCTGGGCGACGGAGCTCGACTTAATTGGGAAGAGACGCCAAGCGAGACAGGTATCCCTTCACCCTCGAGCTGTATCGATGGAAACGGCTTCAACTACTGGGAGGAATTCTGGTATAGGCGCATGTACAACAAGGCATGCACCAATCTGGAGGCAATGCGACCTCGGCTTGTCTATCTTTCGAACTGCAAGAACGTGACCGTTCAGGATGTCAATCTCATCAACTCTCCCTTCTGGACGAATCATCTGTATCGGTGTGAGCATGTGCGATACCTCGACAACTTCATCTATGCACCTACGAAAGGAATTGTCCCTCCTGGTGACACGAAAGAGCATGGGGCCCCGTCGAGCGATGCCATAGACCTCGATGTGTGCCACGATGTGTTGGTGCATGGCTGTTATATGCAAGTGAACGATGATGCTGTGGTGCTAAAAGGAGGTAAGGGAACATGGGCAGACAAAGACCCAGACAACGGCCCTGTCTATAATGTCTTGGTCAAGAAATGCCGTTATGGCAAGACACATGGATGTTTGACGCTCGGCTCGGAGTCCATCCACGACTGGAACATCGTGCTTTCCGACATACATATCAGCTCAGTCAATCGCGTCCTGTGGCTCAAGATGCGTCCCGACACGCCTCAGCACTACGAAAAGATACGCATAGAGAACGTCACTGGCTCTTGTGCCTCGTTCCTCGTCGTGCGTCCCTGGACGCAGTTCTATCAGCCAGGCGACCGTCCCGACATGCCTATTTCTCTGTGCAACGACATCACCTTCCGCAACATAGACGTTGATACAGACAACTTCTTCGACGTGGGTGAGTCGGACAAGTACAAGCTCGAGGGCTTTACCTTCGAGAACTGCAGGACTCCCTCTAACTCCCCCCTAAAGGGGGAGGACTTAAAGCAAAAAGCCTCCCCTTGGGGAGGTTTGGAGGAGTCTTTGGGGTCTGCTTGGACTCAGGCCGTAGCTGACGGCAACTACAAGGTGACGGTCACGTTAGGCTCCAAGAAAAGGGCTGCGCATACGGTCGTGAGGGCAGAGTCGCGCAGGCTCATGGTTGAGAGCAGCACTACCCGCAAAGGGCAGTTCCAGACCTTCAGCTTCATCGTCAGCAAGCGCTCTCCATTTATTGGCGAGGGAAAAAAGGTAAGCCTTAAGCCTCGCGAAGTTGATTATTTGAATTGGGATGATCAACTCTCCCTTGAGTTCAGCGGTACAGCCCCTGCCGTTGAGTCTGTCCGCATTGAACCCGACACCACAGCTACCACCATCTTCCTATGTGGCAACTCTACCGTGGTAGATCAAGAGGAGGAACCCTGGGCTTCGTGGGGGCAGATGATTCCCCGATGGTTCACAGACAGGGTGGCCATCTCGAATCATGCGGAGAGTGGACTCTCGTTGCGTTCCTTTATGGCAAGTCATAGGTTGGAGAAGGTGCTTTCGATGCTGAAGGCAGGCGACTACGTCCTCTGTGAGTTTGGCCATAATGATCAGAAAGAACACGGAGCAGGCGATGGTGCATGGTATAGTTTTCAGTACCAGTTGAAGCTTTTCGTCGACCAGGTTAGGACAGCAGGCGGCATCCCCATCTTCGTTACTCCGACTCAGCGTCGCAGTTTCGACGATGCCACGCACACAAAGATTCAGGAGACGCACGGTGACTATCCCGATGCCATGCGCGAGGTGGCCAGGAGAGAAGGCGTGCCTGTGATAGAGCTGCACGACATGACACGCGACTTCTTCGAAACCCTTGGCTTCGAGGGTAGCAAGAAAGCGTTGGTCCACTATCCTGCAAATACCTTCCCTGGACAAGAGAAGGCTTTGGCGGACAACACGCACTTCAACCCCTACGGAGCCTATGAGGTGGCGAAGATGGTCGTGATGGGGATGAAGCAACTAAAGCTTCCTATCGTTCAGTACCTGCGTGAAGACTGGCAAGACTTCGATCCTCGTCATCCCGATGACCCTGATGCGTTCCAATGGTATCCTGCCAACAAGCAGAATATGACTAAGCCTGATGGAAACTGACACGAATTGTTTAACCATAATATAATTAGTTTAAAAGATGAAAAGAAAGCATATCATGATGACGCTTGCCTTTGTTGCCGCAATCGGTGCGAAGGCTCAGACAGAGGTGGCGACTCCGCAAAATGTGTATGCCAGGCAGGCTGTATCGCTGAATGGCGAGTGGAACTACTTCGTCGATACACAGGAACAGGGCTACTACGACTACCGCATGAACCCGACGAACTGGGGCTACTTCATCAATGCAAAACCGCAAAAGCCTTCGGACTTGGTGGAGTATGACTTCGACGCTTGTCCCACCTTGCACGTGCCAGGTGACTGGAACACGCAATCGGAGCAGTTGTTCCTCTACGAGGGAACTATCTGGATGAAACGCAACTTTGAGGTTGACGACAGTCAAGGGACGACAGACAACAGACGTTTCCTGCTCTACTTCGGTGCCGTGAACTATGAGGCTATCGTCTATGTAAACGGTAAGAAGGCGGGGCGACATGTCGGAGGCTTCACGCCTTTCTGTTATGACGTGACAGACATCGTGCATAAAGGCAAGAACTTCGTCATTGTGAAGATTGACAACAAACGTCACAAGGACAATGTTCCCACGCTTATCTTCGACTGGTGGAACTATGGCGGCATCACGCGCGACGTGCTCCTGCTCAGCGTACCCGAGACTTATGTCGAAGACTACTCGTTGCAGCTGGACAAGACAGCTGTCAAGGGCAAGAAGCGCTACCTGAACTTCTCGCTGAAGTTGAACAAGCCCGCAGCAGGACAGGACGTCACTCTGTGCATCCCAGAACTGAAGATAAAGCAGAAGTTCACTACCGACGACAAAGGTGAAATCAATTCTTCACTCGTCACTCTTAGTTCTTCACTTAAGCTTTGGTCGCCCGAGAACCCCAAACTATATGATGTGGAGATCTCGATGGGCAATGAGACCATCAAGGACGAGATAGGTTTCCGCACCATCGAGACGCGTGGACGGCAGCTCCTGCTCAACGGCAAACCCATCTTCCTGCGCGGTGTCTGCTCGCACGAAGAGACAGCCTACACGAGTCGCCGATGCAATTGCGCCGCCGATGCCGACACGCTGCTCGGCTGGGCACGCCAGTTGGGATGCAACTTCATCCGCTTGGCCCATTATCCCCACAACGAGCATGCTGTGCGCGAGGCAGAGCGGCAAGGCTTCCTCCTCTGGTCGGAGATTCCTGTCTATTGGACCATCTCATGGCAGAACGAGGAGACCTATGCTAACGCGGAACGGCAACTTACCGACATGATTCGGCGTGACCACAACCGTGCCGCAGTCATCATCTGGTCGCTTGCCAACGAGACACCCCACAGCGACGCACGCGACAAGTTCCTCGGCCGACTTGCCCAGACGGCACGAGGCCTCGACTCTACCCGCCTCATCTCGATGGCTATGGAGGTGACAGGCGCGTCCAACTACGTGAATCGCCTGCAGGACAACATGAACAAATACGTTGATGTGGTCAGCTTCAACCAATACATCGGCTGGTATCGCGACGTGAATGATGCACCCAAGATGAAGTGGGAGATACCCTACGAGAAGCCCGTTATCATCAGCGAATTCGGGGGTGGGGCCAAGGCGGGCCTGCATGGCGACAAAGGTCAGCGCTGGACGGAGGAGTTCCAAGAGAACCTCTATCGCGAGAACCTCGCTATGCTCGACAAGATTGAGGGCCTTGCCGGCACTTGCCCATGGGTGCTCAAGGACTTCCGTTCGCCGCGTCGTCCCCTGCCTGGAATACAGGACGGCTTCAATCGTAAAGGTCTCTTCTCCGACCAGGGAAAGCGCAAAAAAGCGTTCTATGTGCTTCGTGATTGGTACGAAGGCAAGAAGAATCCTTGAATTAGACTCATTACAATCTTAAATCGCAAGTTGCGTTTGTAGGGACGCAGCTTGCGATTCTTCAGTTGCAACTTGCGTCTTTACAATCGCAGCTTGCGATGCAAGAATTAAGCACGCTTTTCGAAAAAAATAGCCTTTAGGGGTTTACATTTCTGCACTCTTCCGTATATAATATCAGGTAGGGTATGGGAAACGACTCCCATGCCTGCCTGGATATTTAAACAAGTGAAATTATGGCACATTATGTAATGGAAGAGATGAACATCCCGTATGAGGATGGTCGGGAGCGACTTTTTCCCAGGCTGATTGGCTTGCAATCTCTGTCGCACGAAGATTTAGTGAATCACATTGCACGCCATAGCGGTTTCGAGCGTGGCTTGGTGGAGGGCGTGCTGATGCATGTGGTGGACTGTATGGGAGAACTGATGGGCGAGAGGGGAGCCTCGCTCCATATCGATGGTTTGGGCACTTTCACCCCGAGGCTTGCCATGAAGCATGAGGCGGAACAGGCCGACGAAATCGAGGACAGAGCCCATCGCAATGCGAGGAGCATCTGTGTGGGAGGCGTCAGTTTCCGTCCCGACAGGGAACTCGTTCGCAACATCGATGACAACTGCGACTTGCAACGTTCGCCCTACAGGGACACCATACGTCCCAACGCAAGTCCCTATACACTCGAACAGCGCCAGGCAAGACTGACGGCATACCTGAGCGCGACGCCTTTCATCGGTGGCATGAAGTATGCGGAACTTGCTGCCATGCCTCTTACCGCAGCACGGAAAGAGCTGCACTCTTGGAGCGAAGGGGACGATGCGCTGCTTGTCAGGCAAGGTCGCGGCAGCCATCGCGTCTATATTTTGAGAGTGTAGAAAAAAAACTCTAAACACTGAACACTAAACTCTAAACTTTTTCGTATCTTTGCAGCAGAGATGCGACAATCGGTATTGTTGCGAGTGATATAGATAAGAGATATGTTGGAACACATTGCGGAATTCACGGCTTGGCCGATACTCACGGGTATCTTCATCGGCTACATCTCCAATCGTATTATGAGAGGTGAAGGCAAAGGATGCTGTATGAACCTCATCATGGGCATTGTCGGCAGCTATGCCGGAACCTTCATCAGCCACCTGCTGAACATAGAACTGCTCGGTAAGGGCTATCTCACGAACTTCGTTTTCTGCGTCGTAGGTGCTGTAACGGTGCTGTGGATATGGCAGAAACTATTTGATTAACAAAAGGAAATATGAAGATGAGGCGGTTATTTGTGGCAATCATGATGGCTTTTGCGCTTTTCGGAACGCTGTCGGCACAGGATACTTATGAGGGGCCCGTCCTGAAGCAGAAAGCTCGCTGGAAGGACACAGACGGGAACTTCATCAACGCTCACGGCGGTGGCATCCTGTATTACGAAGGTACTTACTACTGGTACGGCGAGAATAAAGGCGGCGGTACGTCGCAAGAGCCTGTGTCCAGGCTTGAGCGTGTGATAATGGGCGGCGTCAATTGTTATAGTAGTCGCGACCTTGTGACGTGGAAGTTCGAAGGCGTCGTGCTGAAACCAGAACCTGATGACCTGAAGAGCGACTTGCATCCATCGAGAGTCGTCGAGCGCCCAAAGGTGATCTATAACGAGAAAACCCGTCAGTTTGTAATGTGGATACACGCTGAGAGTCCTGACTATCGCAAGGCCTGTGCTGGTGTGGCTGTGAGTGATACACCTACTGGACCGTTCCGTTATCTTGGGAGTTTCCGTCCCAATGGCGCCATGAGTCGCGACCAGACACTCTTTGTGGATGACGACGGCACAGCCTATCAGCTGAGTTCATCAGAGGAGAATCAGACGCTGCACGTCAATCGTTTGACACCCGACTATTTGCAATGCGACGGCACCTTCAGCCGTGTGCTCATCGGCAAGGCGCGTGAGGCTCCTGCCGTATTTAAATACAAAGGCAAGTACTACTTGCTCTCCAGCGGTTGCACGGGTTGGGCGCCTAACGAAGCCGACTTGGCCGTGGCCGACAGCCTCTTGGGTGAGTGGACGATGCTGGGTAATCCCTGCATCAGCGAAGGTGGTGAGAAAACCTATCTGGGGCAGAGTACCTATGTGCTGCCACTGCCCGACGGACGTCTTGTCGCACTCTTCGACGAGTGGCATCCCCGCAACCTATCCGACAGTCGCTATTTCTGGCTCCCTATCGACATCAATCCTCAGACCGACCGCATAACGATTCCTTGGACCGAAGAATGGCGGCCGTAACTAATACAAAGACAACAGATGGACGCAATTAACAACCTTTTCTCTCTGCTTAGCTCTGTTCTTTGGGGCTGGCCAATGGTTATACTGCTGCTTGGAACGCATGTGTTCCTCACCTTCAGGCTTCGCATCCCGCAAAGGCGGCTGTTGACAGGAATCCGTCTATCTGTAAAGAAAGACAAGGAGGCAGCTGGCGATGTGTCGCAGTTCGGCGCTTTGGCGACTGCTCTTGCTGCAACTATCGGCACAGGTAACATCGTGGGCGTAGCAACAGCAGTGGCTTTGGGTGGACCGGGAGCTGTGCTTTGGTGCTGGCTGACGGGCATCTTCGGTATGGCTACGAAGTATGCAGAAGGCTTGCTGGCAGTGAAGTATCGGGTAAAAGGAAATGACGGGCGGACCTACGGAGGACCGATGTACGCCTTGGAACTCGGCCTTGGGATGAAATGGCTGGCGCTTCTCTTTGCTATCTTCACCGCTCTGGCCAGCTTTGGCATCGGCTGTACTGTGCAAGCTAACTCTATTGCTCTGCTGGCAAACGAGACCTTTGGCGTCCCAACATGGATAGTAGGTGTCTTTATTTGTGTGCTTACGGCGCTCGTCATCATGGGCGGCGTGAAGTCCATCGCCCGTGTTTGTACCATATTTGTGCCCTTCATGGCGGCGCTTTATGTGATAGGCTGTGTGGTGATACTCTGCATGAACAGCGGTTTTGTATGGCCTGCAGTGCAGCTCATAGTAGAGTCTGCCTTCAATCCTATGGCGGCAGGTGGCGGCTTTGTGGGAGCTACGGTGATGATGGCGGCTCGCTACGGTATAGCTCGAGGCCTGTTCTCAAACGAGAGTGGCATGGGCAGTGCTCCCATTGTGGCAGCAGCGGCTCAGACGCGTAACCCGGTTCGACAAGCATTGGTGTCAAGCACGGGAACGTTCTGGGACACCGTCATCATCTGCGCACTCACAGGTCTTGTGCTTGTTAGCAGTATCTTGGCTTATCCCGACATCAGCTATGCCGACGGTGCAGCGCTGACGAAGGTGGCGTTCTCTAAGATTCCGTATGTAGGCGCACCGTTGCTCACCTTCGGCATACTGACTTTTGCCTTCAGCACCATCCTTGGTTGGAGCTACTATGGAGAGAGTGCCGTCAACTACATTGAGCACCAGCGCATCAATCGTTTCTACCGTATTCTTTACATTGTGGCTTTGTTCTTCGGCAGCATTATCAGCCTTGATGTCATCTGGAACATCGCCGACACGATGAACGCTCTGATGACCATTCCCAATCTTGTTGCTTTGCTCCTGCTTAGTGGAGTCGCCGCTCGCGAGACTGACAAATATCTCTGGGGCGGTCGTCTTGACGAGGGAATGGAAGATAACTAAGTCGCGGTTAGCCGACAGCGCCTTCGAGGCTGACTCCGAGAAGTTTCTGGGCTTCGACTGCAAACTCCATCGGGAGCTTGTTTATAACTTCTTTTGCGTAGCCGTTAACAATGAGGGAGACGGCTTCTTCTGTTGAAATGCCACGCTGGTTGCAGTAGAAGAGTTGGTCTTCGCTTATCTTGCTGGTCGTAGCTTCGTGCTCCACGACTGCCGTCTCATTGTGAACATCCATGAAGGGGAAGGTGTGGGCACCGCATTTGCTGCCGAGCAGGAGAGAATCACAACTGCTGTAGTTGCGAGCGCCATCGGCAGTGGAG
>JAFYYO010000107.1 GCA_017557475.1 Bacteroidaceae bacterium | reverse complement strand
TTGTCGGACTCTACAGGCTGTGGAGATTCGTTGCTTGCAAAGCACCGACCCCACTGCCTGGATGCACTTCGAGCATCAGGCGCTCTTTGACATCGTAAATACCATCAAGGATAATCCGGAGGAGTTTCCTGAATGGCATAGCTCGAAGGTAGCTGAATTATACAATCCTACAATCTTCGAGAACAAAAAGGAATCCAAAGGGTTTTGGTTTTGATTATCTGTCTTTTCAATCTTCTGACAGCTTACATACCTTTGCAGCATGAAAACAGTCATCGATTTATCTGTACCTAAGTCTTGGCAGGAACTGCCAGACAAAGAACTGCGATTCGTGTTCCGCTTGCTCAATGGCAGCTTCACGCTTACGCAGGTGAAAACAAGATGTCTCTTGCGATGGGCAGGTCTGCACGTGGTACGGCAGGAAGGCTCATTGTTTGTCGTACGAAGGGGGAAGCAGGTCTTCCCAATCTCCGCACTACAGATCACTGAGGCCATTTCAAACCTTGAATGGCTCGGTGATTTCCCTGTCTATCCTGTACGCCTCTCACGTATCGGCTTCCACCGTGCTGTGAATGCGGACCTGCAGAATGTATCCTTCGAAGATTTCCTTACGCTCGATAATCTTTATCAGGGGTATCTCCAGACGCAGAAGGAAAACCTTCTGCATGACATGGCGCTCATCCTGTACCAGGCTCGCTTCATACGGCTCACTAAAGAAGAAGCAACCTGCATCTTCTATTGGTTCACCTCTGTCAAGAGATACTTCGCTTCGCTCTTCACGCATTTCCTGGGCATCTCCCCGAGTAACGGGGAGAATGCTGCCTTATCCTACAGGCAACTGCAGGATAACGTCAATACGCAAATCCGCGCACTTACAGGTGGCGACATCACGAAGGAACGCGATGTCTTACGCATGGACTGCTGGCGTGCGCTCACAGAACTGGACGCGAAAGCTAAAGATTATGACGAGCTTCAGAAGGCTACTAAAAAGTAATTTTCATTTCCATATTCATTATTAAATTCTTCATTCTTAATTTAATTCATCATGGACAAACAATTCACATTGAAGCTGCAGGAGTGGCTGAATACTCCTGCTGAAGAGAGAGATCTTGAAGTCGGGGCTACGCTCTTGCTCCAGCTCACCAACAACAAGATTCTCTACCGTAACATCAAGAGCAATCTCAAAGGTCATGCTGACTTCATCGAGTTCAAACTGAAGCGTTACCTCCAGTATCGCCTCCAGGAGCTGACGCATGAGGAGGTCGAAGCCATGCAGAAGCAGGTAGATGGCATCGTAAGCAAGTTCGCGCTTGACAAGGCCAAGGCTCCCTCTAAGAAAGGCAAAGCGCCTAAATCCGAAGCCCAGGAATGGAAGGGAGGCAAGCGTGCCGACCACGACACGCTGCCCGATGAGATACAGGCGCTCTATGTCGAGAATGCCAGCATCATGCAGAAGATGAGGGAACTCCATCTTCAGCTGCGCAATCTATCCAAACAGGCTTCTACCTGCCCGGATTCCGACCGCTATCCATTCCTCAAAGAGATTATCGAACTGGATAAGCGGTATCATAAGAATTGGCAGGCTTATGACAGCTTCACAGCATCTTCGGACGCTGCCGATACTGGTAGCGGTGAAACCGCTCCCACGCCAGCTGAAGCTAAGCCAGAAGTTAGTCAGCAGACGCTTGACGAGACTGCGCGTCTTGAACAAAAGAACATCCTTCGCCAGATAAACCTGGCCAAGGGGCGCTACAAGAAGAATCCTTCAGAGAAACTGAAGGACTCTATCCTCGCGCTGTACAAGCAGCTCACCGCTCCTTCGGATGCTTTGACTGCTTCGCTTAAAGAGCTGGGCATCCTGTGATTAATGGTCAATCATCAACATGAAAACTCCAGTAAAAATTCAATACTTCATCGCCGTCGCTGCCTTCCTGGCAGCGGTCGGCTTTGGTATTGCAGGATTCATTGTACCGCCTCCTGGACAGGTACATGACTCTGTGCTATATCTCATAGCACAATTCCTGCTGCTCACTGCATCTATACTCGGTGTAGGTGCTATGTTCGCTTCACAGAAATTGAGTATCAAACAATCTCTTGAAAAGAAAGAACTATGAATTATCAACAAATCAATTTCACCTTGGACGATGGCAAGTATGTTGCCTCAGTCCAACTTAACGATGTGGCTGCACTGCACATCGAAAGGGAAGCGGCTGGCAATTTCAGCGCAAAGCAATCATCCCTGCCGGCTTCCTACAATCCTTCCTTTGCCAATCTCGAAGGGCTGTCCGATTGCTGTTTCATGCCATCTGTGATGGACTTTGAACTCGCATTCGCCATCTATCCTAAGTTCATCGAACTGCGCTCAGCTACACCAATCAAAAAGGCGTATCTGATTACGCAGTAAATCCTAGTCTCTAACTCTTAATTCTTCATTTTTAACTCCCATGGGTATTCTCATCAAATCCTTCTCCACTCAGCCTTCGCTAGTGGCACTGGCGAGGGCTGCCTTGTCAAAGGTATTCAACCCCTCCAACTATTACAACAAGTCGGAGGTCGATGCGCTGGTCGCTACCAAACAGCCGGACGCACATCTGACTGCTACAAATAAGGACACGCTCATGTATAACAATGCGGGCAATCAGGTTACGCAGGAGCGTGATGTATATAATGGTACGGCCTTCGGAACAAACAACACGCTCACCAATTACGGTGCCTTCGCTGGTGGACATGGCTGTCAGGTTGGCAACAGGGCTGCTGCTTTCAATTCGGGCAACACGGCATCGGGCTCTAACTCCTTCGCCGAAGGAGA
>JAFYYO010000014.1 GCA_017557475.1 Bacteroidaceae bacterium | reverse complement strand
GAGATTGGCGCAGGAAAAGAAAACTTTGACTGGGTATGAAGAAAGGTATCACCATACTGTTATTGACAATGATGGCTACGTTCACCTTGTCTGCACAGGGAATCATTGATGTGCATTCCCACCTGATTACATCCGAGTTCCTGAAGGATTTGGAAGAGCATAATCTGCTTATGGATGAGGGGTTCCCTTTGCCCAAGTATGATGTGGAAGCCCATCTGAAGTGGATGGACGAAGTCGGGATAGCCACCTCCGTGCTTACCCTTGCTGCCCCACAGCCTGCAAGTAGAGAGAGCATCAGGCAAGCCAATGAGAAGGCTGCCCAAATCAAGAAAGAGCATCCAGGCCGGTTCCTGTTCTGTGCTGCCTTGCCTCTGCCCGATGTGGATGCCGCCATAGAAGAAGCTAAGTATGCCCTTGACGTACTGAAAGCCGACGGCATCAAACTGGCAACAAATGCGCGTGGACAGTATCTTGGGGTGCAGGAACTCGACACGTTGTTTTCCCTGCTGAATGAACGCTATGCCGTGGTGATACTCCATCCGCATCGTCCAGAACCTGTCAACAAGCAGGTGATGCAGCAAACGCCACTCGCCATGCAGGAATACCTGTCAGAGACCACACGTGCCGTGTCGAACATGATTTCCCGCAATGTACAGGCTCGTTATCCTAACGTGAAGGTAGTCGTGCCCCATTGTGGAGCTTATCTTCCCTTGTCTGTACCAAGAATGAAGTCGCTGACTCCTGTGATGCAAGCCAACAAACTTGTAGGTGACATCGATTGGGAGAAGAATTTTTCTTCCCTCTATTACGACCTTGCAGGTGCTCACTCGCCAGAGGTCATCCGCATGCTGCTCACCATCACTACGCCCGACCATCTACTCTACGGTTCCGACTATCCCTACATCGCCCCGCAGGCGCTCATCCAGAGCCTTCAGCGCATGCAGCAGTATCTGACAACTGAACCAGATATAGCACCTTACAAGGAGATGATTATGCATAAGAATGCAGAATGGCTGTTGGGCCAGACATCAGACAAGCCAACTTCAACCAAGCGCAACGGCACGCTGCTCGTCCGCATCGCCGAAATAGAAATCCATCCACAGTACCTCGAAGCCTATCTCAACGCTGCAACAGAGATTCAGCAGAAGAGCCTCGCCGAGGAGCCTGGTGTGCTCTGCCTCTTCCCAAATCAGATGAAAGAGGATGACACTCAATTCCGCATTCTCGAGATTTACGCTTCACAAGAGGCCTATCAGCACCACATTCAGACTGCCCACTTTCAAAAGTACAAGCAGGGCACCCTCCACATGGTGAAGTCGCTGAAACTGCAAGACCTCACTCCACTTGACCACGAGTCGATAAATAAGATTTTCAAAAGATTCAAATAGAAAGATTACATGAGACATTTTCTATTTCTTATGGCAGCTATGCTGTTGACCTGCTGCTCTTCAGACAGCGAAGTGAAGGCACAGGAACCGCAGGGATCTTCAAATGGGAAGGTGCTGGTGGCATATTTCTCGTTTACCAGCAACACCAAGGCGTATGCCGAGAAAATTGCTGAGATGACTGGTGGCGACCTCTATGAGATTGTGCCTGAGGTGGCCTACGGCAGCGAGAACAGCAACTATTACGACCAGAGTACACGCGCTTATAAGGAACAATATGATACTGGCGGTGAGCAGCGTCCTGCTATCAAAGAAACGCTGGCCAATGCCTCGCAGTACGACATCGTGTTCCTGGGCAGTCCCATCTGGTACGGCAAGTCACCACGCGTCATCCTGACCTTCCTGGATAAATATGGCTTCCAGGGTAAGACGGTGATCCCCTTTGTGACTTCTGCATCCACAGGAATCTCGAAAGTAAACGAAGAACTGCCCTCAACTTATCCCAACATCAACTGGAAAGAGGGCCGACGGCTCAACGGCGTTTCGGATGCCGACCTACGTACATGGGTCCAGAGCTTCGTTGGTTCGACTACACAGAAAATGTATCTCACCATCGGTGGCGTGACAAAGACGGCAACGCTGGTCAGCAACTCTTCTACAGAGGCTTTGGTGGCGCAACTTCAAAAAGGCGATATCACCTACGAAGCACACGATTATGGCGACTTCGAG
>JAFYYO010000106.1 GCA_017557475.1 Bacteroidaceae bacterium | reverse complement strand
TGCCGCGAGGCTGCCGAGGAACTGATGATGGTGGTAGGCCTTGTAGAGGAGAATGAGTGAGTAATAAAGGCTGGGCGTTCCAGTTGTTCCAATTGTTCCAGTTGTTCCAATTAATATAATTAAGGACAATAACCCTCTATATAATATATATAAATAATTAATATATAATAAGTTATATATATAAGAAAGGGGTATTGGAACATAAAAACAAGAAACTGGAACAACTGGAACTGGAACGCTCGACTAAGTTAATTTTATCTAAAAAGCAGATTTACAATGAGATACGATATCAGTAAGGCTTCTGCTCCCGCCATGCCGAACCTCGGAAAAGGGACAGAATGCATCAAAATCCTGCTCTCGCAGGTATCGAATGACATACGCGAACCCCTCGTTCCGATGCTTTTCCCCATCCTTGGCGCACATATGAGCGGAGCAGAATTTCAGTATCCTGACCTCACTTGGAAGGAACCATGCGGCATGATGGCCAATTTGGTGGCAGAAACAGGGGGTAACAAGGGTCAATTGTCCACTCTTGTAGAGGCTATTTGTCGTGATTTCCGCCAGCACGACGAAAAAGTGTTTGGGTTCAGCTCGACGAAGTCAGTAGTAATTTAAAAACAAAAGAAGCCTCCCCACTTTTCAGTAGAGAGGCTTTTTCTTATTTTCCAGATATCTTATTATCCTATTCCTCCCATCCTAATGCACTTGCGCCCAGAACGGCTGCGTTGGCATTCATCAGGCCTGATACGAGGAACTTCGCCTTGCCCTTGAAAATCTTGAGCACTTGCTTGTTGTAGGCCTCTTCGATGGGCTTCATGATGAGGTCGCCTGCCTTGCAGAGTCCGCCAAAGAAGATGAAAGCCTCTGGGCTGGAGAAGGCTGCGAAGTCGGCACAAGCCTCGCCCAGCATCTTGCCTGTGAACTGGAAGATTTCGTTGGCCACTTCATCGCCCTTGCCTGCTGCAATGCTGACGTCGAGCGACTCAATCTCCTCTGCTGGCTTGTCGCGAAGCAGAGAGGGACGGTCTGTGGTGGCAAGGATTTCGCGAGCAGTACGAGCTACACCAGTAGCTGAGCAGTAAGCCTCGAGGCAACCAGTACGTCCGCAACCGCAACTGCGACCCTTTTCCGTGCGGTCCATGATGACATGACCCAGCTCACCTGCAAAGCCGTCGCTACCATAGACAATCTGTCCGTTTACGACGATGCCGCTACCAACGCCAGTGCCGAGGGTAATGACGATAAAGTTCTTCATGCCGCGAGCTGCGCCATAAGCCATCTCACCCATAGCAGCTGCATTTGCGTCGTTGGTGAGCTTCACAGGAATGCCTGTAGCTTCGTTGAACATCTGAGCCAAGGGAATGATGCCCTCGTGAGCCCAAGGCAGATTGGGAGCGAACTCGATGGTGCCGTTGTAGTAGTTGCCGTTGGGAGCACCAATGCCCATGCCCTGCACTTGGTCTGCTCCGCCAATCTGTGCCAGAAGGGGCTTCATGCAAGCCACGCCAGCCTCCACAAAGGCCTCTGCAGTCTTGTACTGCTGCGTCTTGATGCTGTTCTCTGCAACAACTTCGCCACGAGCGTTCACGACTCCAAAAACGGTGTTGGTACCGCCCAGGTCCACACCAATCACATAAGGTTTAACTTTGTCCATAGGTTAGTTTGTAAGTTATAGAGTTTGTAAGTTTATGAGTTGTTTTCTGCACAAAGATAAGACTTTTAATTCAAAATTATATGTTATTCTTAATTCTTTAACCTTTAACCTTTAACCTTTGAACTTTATTTCGTACCTTTGCGCCCGAAATGATGTGGATTGAATCTGTTAATGCTATCGACCTTGCAGTGAGAGGCATGATGGTGGGAATCGTGGCAAGTGCTCCGATGGGACCAGTCGGCATACTTACTGTGCAGCGAACTTTCAACAAAGGGCGTTGGTATGGTTTCGCTACTGGCTGTGGCGCTGCGATTAGCGACCTCTTCTATGCCGTGATAACAGGTCTGGGCATGAGCTTCGTGTTGGACTTCATCGAGCGTCCCACAACGATTCTCTACATCAAGATACTGGGCAGCATCCTGCTCTTCTGCTTTGGAGCCTACACCTACTACACGAAACCTGCCGAGCCTCATAAGCCAACAGGAAAGCGAGGAACGCTTTGGCATAATGCTTTTACCGGTTTTGCCATTACGATAAGCAATCCTTTGATAGTTTTCCTCTTCCTTGCCCTTTTTGCACGAGCAGGCTTTGTCGTGCCTGATCATCCTATTGAACAGACAATCGGCTATATAGGCGTTCTGTCAGGAGCGCTCGTATGGTGGCTCTGCCTCACAACTGCACTCAACAGGCTCGGCTCTCGCTTTGAGATGAGCACCATCAGCTTGCTCAATCGCTTGCTCGGCTTGTTGGTAATGGTGGCCTCCGTCGTTGGTCTGTTCTATACCTTATTCAGATAGCTTATGTTTGTAGCACAGAAACTCAGAAGTCAAAGCGTCAGTGCCTACCTCATATATATGTATCAGGTGGAGGACTTGATTCGAGCCTATGGGCTTGATGCTGAGCGCATTGCGGCTGAATATCTGCCTCGCTTTGGTTACGACGAAGAGCAATTGAAGCAAGCAAAGGAGTGGTACGAGTCTCTGGCAAGAATGATGAAAGAGGAAGGAAAGGAAGAAACGGGGCACGTTCGCGTTGTGCAGAATACCCTCGAACTCCTCGAGGACCATCATCAGGAACTCCTTGCCGATACTGATGAGCAAGAGTATAGGACTGCCTACTACAAGGCTCTGCCTCATATTGTGGCTCTGCGAACTCAAGGCAACAACAAGGACAAGAAGGAGATGGAGAACTGCATTGATGCCCTCTACGGAGCCACTTTGCTCAGAATGCAAGGCAAAGAACTCTCGGCAGGCACTCAAGCAGCCTTGAAGCCGATTAGCGAGTTTTTAGGATTAATTGATAATAAGAAATAGAGAAAAGTGAATCAAGAAATAGAACGTCGCCGCACCGTTGCCATCATCTCGCATCCTGATGCTGGTAAGACAACGCTAACAGAGAAGCTGCTCCTCTTTGGTGGACAGATTCAGGTGGCTGGTGCTGTGAAGAGCAACAAGATACGCAAGACCGCGACAAGCGACTGGATGGAAATCGAGAAGCAGCGCGGCATCTCAGTCACAACCTCTGTGATGGAGTTCGACTATGATGGTTACAAGGTCAACATCCTTGATACGCCTGGTCACCAAGACTTTGCCGAAGATACTTTCCGTACT
This sequence comes from Bacteroidaceae bacterium, assembly GCA_017557475.1. The sequence continues at coordinate 11,604 of JAFYYO010000106.1, read as the reverse complement.
TTGACGGCTGTCGATAGTGCTATCATAGTTGTGGATGGAGCAAAAGGTGTCGAGGCTCAGACTCGTAAGTTGATGGAAGTCTGCCGAATGAGGAAGACGCCAGTCATCATCTTTATCAACAAGATGGACCGCGAAGGCAAAGATCCCTTCGACCTCCTCGATGAACTGGAGGAAGAGTTACAGATTCATGTGCGTCCTCTTTCGTGGCCCATCAACCAAGGAGCCAAGTTCAAAGGCGTCTATAACATCTACGAACAGAACCTCAACCTCTTTACGCCTGACAAGCAAAAGGTTACGGAAAAGGTCGAGGTGGATATCAACAGCCAGGAACTTGAAGAAAGAGTAGGGGAACGAGATGCGACGAAACTGCGTGAAGACCTCGAACTGGTGGATGGCGTTTATCCCGAATTCAGCGTTCAGACTTATCTCGATGCAGAAGTGGCGCCTGTCTTCTTTGGCTCTGCCCTCAATAACTTCGGCGTTCAGGAACTGCTCGACTGCTTTGTTCGCATCGCTCCTTACCCACGTCCAACGAAAGCAGAAGAGCGAATCGTGACTCCTGACGAGCCCAAGTTCACAGGTTTCATCTTCAAGATAACGGCCAATATCGACCCAAACCATCGCTCTTGTATTGCCTTCTGCAAGGTCTGCTCAGGTAAGTTCATCCGTAATGCACCTTATCTGCATGTTCGTCAAGGTAAGACTTTGCGCTTCTCAAGCCCTACGCAATTCATGGCTCAACGAAAGGAGACCATCGATGAGGCTTGGCCTGGAGACATCGTCGGCTTGCCTGATAACGGCATCTTCAAGATTGGCGACACTTTGACAGAAGGCGAAGACCTGCATTATCGCGGCCTTCCTTCCTTCTCGCCAGAGATGTTCAAGTACATCGAGAATGCCGATCCGATGAAAACCAAGCAGTTGGAGAAGGGCATCAACCAGTTGATGGACGAAGGCGTGGCACAGCTTTTCATCAACCAGTTCAATAATCGCAAGGTCATTGGAACAGTCGGACAACTGCAGTTCGAAGTGATTCAGTACCGATTAGAGAACGAGTATGGAGCCAAGTGCCGTTGGGAACCCATCAGTCTCTACAAGGCTTGTTGGGTGGAAGCCATGCCTGGTTATGAGCAGGAGCTGGAGAACTTCAAGAAGCGCAAGCATCAATATATGGCTCGCGACAGAGAGGGCAGAGACGTCTTCCTTGCCGATTCGGGCTACGTTCTGCAAATGGCTCAGCAAGACTTCGAGCATATCAGGTTCCACTTCACAAGCGAGTTCTGACCTATGACACAAAAAGAGATAGCAGAAGACATTCGGACAGCCGTTCAGACCTTAAGGCAAGGCGGTCTCATCCTGTACCCAACCGACACGATTTGGGGCATTGGATGTGATGCGAGCAACGAGGAAGCGGTTCGCAGAATCTTCCAACTCAAAAGGCGCGAAGACTCGAAGGCCATGATTTGCCTCGTGGATAGTGCCAACAGGATGCAGCGCTACCTCCGACAAGTGCCAGATGTGGCTTGGGATCTGGTCGAGTTTGCAGAGCGTCCGCTTACCCTCATCCTCGATGGCGCCGTGAATCTTGCGCCCAGTCTTATTGCTGAGGATGGTAGCGTGGGACTTCGTGTGACCAAAGAGAACATTAGTCACGAGCTTTGCTATCGTTTCGAGAAAGCCGTTGTAAGCACCAGTGCGAACATTAGCGGCCAGCCTTCTCCTGCTTGTTTTGCTGAGATAACGGACGAGATAAAACGAGGCGTGGACTACATTATGCGGTCTCGCCAGAACGACCTCAGTAAGTCGAAGCCCAGCCAAATCATCAAGCTGAGCATAGATGGAAGGATACAAATCCTAAGGAAGTAGGCATGAACATTCGCAACTCCATAGCTTGTCTTCTTCGTTGGCGGCGCAGACACTTCTCCGACAACAGCTTCGTCTTGCTCATCAGCTTTCTGGTCGGCATCTTTACGGCGCTTGCGGGACTGCTCTTGAAGTGGCTTATCGCTCAGATAGAGCACCTTTTGACGCAGGAGTTCGTCGTGACGGGAGCCAACTGGCTGTACCTCGTCTATCCCGTTATCGGCATTTGGCTGACGATGCTCTTCATTAGATATGTGGTAAGAGACGATATCGGGCACGGAGTTACCAAGATTCTCTTTGCGATTGCACGCAAGCAGAGCCGCATCAAACCACATAATACCTGGAGTTCCATCGCGGCTTCTGCCATCACAATCGGTTTTGGCGGAAGTGTCGGAGCTGAGGCTCCAATCGTACTAACCGGCAGTGCGATAGGCAGTTCGCTTGGTCAGTTGTGCCGCTTGAGCAATAAATACATGATGATGCTTGTGGGTTGTGGAGCCGCAGGAGCCATTGCGGGCATCTTCAAAGCACCCATCGCAGGCCTTGTCTTCGTGCTTGAAGTGCTGATGATTGACTTGACGATGACCAGCCTTCTGCCCTTGCTCGTCTCCAGTGTCACGGCTGTCGGGCTCACGTTTGCAGTCACAGGCACCAATCCCATCTTCGAGTTCCATCTGCAAGACGCCTTCACGGTCAATCGCATCCCAGCCTACATAGCTCTTGGCATCGTTTGCGGATTGGTGGCGCTCTACTTTACGAGGACGATGAACATGCTCGAAGGCGTCTTCCGAAAGCTGCAAGGTCGCTACAATAAGTTCGTGCTTGGAGCCGTGATGCTGAGCCTTCTCATCTACCTCTTCCCGTCGCTTTATGGCGAAGGCTACGATTTGATTACCCTTTTGCTTAATGGAAACGGGCAGAGCGACTGGAATACTGCGATGGATAGGTCGCTTTTCTATGGCAGCGACCACTTGCTCATCTACCTCTTCCTCATTGTTGTCTTCAAGGTTTTTGCTTCGACGGCGACCAACGGAGGCGGTGGTTGTGGCGGTATCTTCGCGCCTAGTTTGTTCCTGGGCTGTATTTGCGGCTTCATCTTCTGCAGGCTTTGGAACACTTACGACCTGCTTGGCATAGACATACCTGAGCGCAACTTTGCCATGCTTGGCATGTGTGGTTTGATGAGTGGCGTCATGCATGCGCCCCTCACAGGCATTTTCCTCATCGCCGAACTCACAGGAGGTTATGCCCTCTTCATGCCTTTGATGATAGTCGCAACTGGTTCCTACCTCACAATCAAATCGTTTGAGCCGCACAGTATTTATGCGATGCGACTCGCTCAAAGAGGTGAACTCCTGACGCACCACACGGACAAATCCATCCTGACGCTAATGAGCATGGACAGTGTGATTCAGCATTACGACCAAGTTCTCTACCCAGACATGAACTTGGGAGACGTTGCATCGCAGGTTTCGAACAGCAGAAACCACGTTTTCCCTGTGGTGAACAAGCAGATGCAGTTCGTCGGAGCAGTTTATTTGGATGATATCAGGCACCTTGTTTTCCGCACAGAACTGTACAGAGACTTCGATGTTTCGGGTCTCATGAAACAGCCCGAGGCCTTGCTTTCCGTGAATGACACGATGGATGTGGTGGTGGGAGCCTTCGACAGAACTGGTGCCTGGACGCTTCCCGTTGTCGATGACGAGGGCATCTTCGTCGGTTTCATACGCAAGAGCACAGTCCTCACAGTCTATCGTCAAATGCTTGCCGACCTCTCGAACGACTAATTATCGGCTCTCACTACACGTAATCCCTTCCAACTAAGCGTGTTAAGTAGCCAGTACCTACGTGCCAGTACTGCAGTCCCTCCACGGGTGTACTCGAGTACCTCCACGTTAGTACTGCAGTACTCCCTGCGAAGATTTTTGGAGTACTGAGGCTTTTCCTTGAAAGATTTCGTGCCAAACATTTGGACGAAACGCTTAGAATCGCTATCTTTGCAACGTGAAATCGGCCTTCTAGGCACTAAGATATGAGATTTTTCGCGTGTTTTGCCCTCTTGCTTCTTGCTTTGTGTCCGATTGGGACTCAGGCTCAGGAACTCGTTCTGCAAGGTCGTGTCGTCGATGCAGAAACGGGAGAGCCTTTGCCGTATGTGAACATTCGGGCAAGCGAAGGCAAGGCTACGCTGACAAACATCGAGGGAGAGTATAAGTTTCAGGTCGAGACGGAAGACCTCGTGACCTTCAGTTTCGTAGGTTATCGCAAGCTCTCGCAGAAGGCGGAACAGGCTTCTGGAACGATAAGAATGAGGCCCTATACCACTCAAATGAAGGAGGTTACGGTTCTGCCTCTCGACGAGAAAGACATTCTGAAACGCATCATCGAGAACCTCAAAGCGGACTATAAGACGGGAAGCAAGTGGACGAGGAAGTACTTCTTCCGTGCCTTGATGGAAGAAGACTCAGTCAGTTTCATCGCAGAGGCTTTCATGGAAGCTCTCTCCATAGTGAACGTCCGTTCAGCACAGATGTTGAGCGGGCTGCAAGGCTACGATAAGGAGTCCGGAAAAAAGCAGATGTTCATTCATGCCTCCAATATTCACCAACTCATCGAGGTCGCTCCGAAGACCTACGGAAGCAGTTTCTGGAAGCCCCTCATCAAGCCGTTCTCCCACTATGAGACTTTGAAGGACTTCTATAAAGTGAAGATGCAGACCCTTTACGACGAGGAAGGACAAGCGCTTCTCCGTTTCGATTTCACTTGGAGTAAAGACCTCTTGCCGATGGACTACAACCGTCGTCACATCACAGGCACAGCTTATGTGGATGCCGAGACTTGCAGGCTGCTCCGCTTCGACGGCTCTTGCAACAATTGTACGGTAAGGATGGGCATAATGTCCTATCCCATATCCATCGATTTTCATATGGAATACGACTATAGTCAGGACGTCGCATCAGTCTCCAACATAGCCATTCAGGGCAGTAACGACTTTATGCATTATCGAGTTCTCCTCTTTGCGATAGAGGACGACAAGCAGGAAGGAACGGTCACAAAGGCAAGCGGATCGAACATCGTAACTGCCTTAAAGGAAGCGGGATACGATGGAAGTCTGTGGTCGAAATACGATATCATCAAGCGAACTAAAGAGGAAGAGCGCGTGGCTTTCGGGAAGTAAGGACAGACGGAACGGGTTTCGTTCCCCAACTTCCTATATGCTTTCTCTGGTTCTCAGCCGTATAATCGCAATCAGCATCGCCCCATACATCAGGGCGACTATTGTTTTGCTGGGGTAAAGGCCATTTAGAATCGAACCAGGAATGTTGCCAGCGAAGTCGAGAATCCGTTCCTGTAGCGAGACGGCGAAGTTCAACGTTTGTCCCAAAAACGAGAAGGGAAAAGCCATCGCGGCAATCGTCAGATAGATGATGAGCGTCGTCAGCGGTATCAGAATAAGGCTTAGAATGGGCCCAAGCAAGGGCAATCGATGGAAATAAAAGCAGACAAGCGGCATCGTTCCCAAGGTGGCGACAAAGGAAACTGCTAGCAAACTTACTTTGTTGGGCAATTCAGAGAACTTGTCTCGAAGCGGTTCCCATAATGCTATGATAAAGAAAACGGCTGAGAAGGAAAGTTGGAAACTGACGCTCAGCAGGTCTGTTGGAGCAATCAATAATATAATGATGGCACTCAAGGCTAGCACATGCAAGGGATCTGTGTCGTATTGCATCATGGAAATTATGGAGAAGATGGAAAGCATCAAAGCCGCTCTTACCAGAGAAACCGGCATTCCTGCTATCAAAGTATAGCCCCAAAGAAACGCCAAGATGACGGGCAAAGCGAACCATCGCCAGCGAGTGTGCCGCACCCTACCAATTAATATGAGGTATAAGAAACCATAAACGATACCGAGATGTGTGCCGCTCAAAGCCAGCAGGTGAGCCGCTCCAACCTTCCTGTAAGCCTCTTTCGTCTCATACTCCAAGCCATCTTTCTTGCCAACGGTCAGCGCAGAAGTCAACGCTAAAGTCTTTGGCGTCACACCCGACCTCTCAAGTCGCTCTACCAAAGCCGTCTGAACAGAACGAAATCCATTATCAAATGTCCATTGTCTGTTGTCCGTTGTCACTTGTCTGCAGTCCATTCCCGCTCTGCTGCAACCCAACAAGAACCACACAAGCAAGGTCAGGACATCATGAAGGTGCCGTGTTTTGCGCAACAAGGTGCATGCGATGACCATTATGGCCAGCAGCGGAAGGTAATAAGGCAGGGGAAAATTGAGCCCAACGGCAATGCCCGCCACCAGAAAGGCAGCGCACCAAAGCATCGGATGCTGGACTATCATAAAGGTTTCTTACAGCTTTGCGAGGTCTTCACAAGCCTTAGCGGGGTCAGGAGCCCTGAAGATGAAGTTTCCTGCTACTAGGACATCGGCTCCAGCTTCCTTCAGTTGGCGACCTGTCTCCAAGTTCACGCCGCCATCAACCTCAATGAGGGCTTTGCTTCCAGTACGGTCGAGCAACGCACGCAACTCTCTGACTTTCTCCAAAGTATGCGGGATGAATTTCTGTCCGCCAAAGCCTGGATTGACACTCATCAGCAAGACGAGGTCGACATCGGCTGCGATATCCTCCAACACAGAGACGGGAGTCGCGGGATTGAGCGTGACTCCTGCCTTCATGCCTGCTTCGTGAATCTGTCCGACGACACGATGCAGATGGGTACAAGCCTCGTAGTGAACATTCATCATATAGGCTCCAAGCGCCTTCACTTCGTTTACGAACTTCTCGGGTTGCACAATCATCAGATGCACATCAAGTGGCTTTTGGCAAATGCGAGCCACATGCTTGAGCACAGGAAACCCGAAAGAAATGTTCGGAACAAACACGCCGTCCATCACATCGATGTGGAGCCAGTCGGCATTGCTCTTGTTGAACCACTCCATCTCGGCTTCGAGATTGGCGAAGTTGGCTGCAAGTAAAGAAGGGGCAATCATGTCAAGCGAGTGCTATAGTGTAAGGTTGCGGCCGATAAGTGCGGGCAAACTGACGAATCTTTGCCAGAACGGCTGTGCTTGGCTGAAATAGTGGAAGGGGTAATGTTTGTTCCATAGGCGGAAGTTATGGGTGGTTAGTTTAATCTTGCAAGTTGCTTCGCTTGCTTCTATATGATAAACGAAAGAGGAGGTACATTTATTGTGAGAAGAGACAAGTTTTTTTACATTCTTTCCTTCTTCCTTCTATTTAGACTTTCGTGAAATAGATAGAGATGGAATTTTGGTCAGTACCGAAATAGTAACTTTATATAATAGCGAAGGTTATGGCTTGACTTATTGTGCTTGTTTTTCTTGGTTGTGGTGTTGGAAGGCTTTGTTAATCAAAATGTTAAACATATGCAAGAGGCAAAATGGGGCTTTTAAAAGGCTTCCTTTAACGCCAATTGAAATACAGAAGGTTATGCAATTGTGCTCTTTTAGGGAAGTGCCTCAAAGTTTGGCTATTTTTAGAAATTGTAGTAACTTTGCAACCGAATTCGCCAAAAAAACTTAGTGAACCAAAATGGGCATCAGATTGCCCGACCAGCGTACACATTATTTAATATATATGTGCGCGTAAAAAAGATTGATGAAAGAGAACGAACAGATATTGTGGCAGCGTTGCATGGATATGTTCCGCAGCAACGTGAACGAGCAGCAGTTCGCGACTTGGTTCTCGCCGATGAGACTCAAGTCGTACGACGCTGCCAAGAAGGAGCTGGCGGTGTATATACCGTCCCAGTTCTTCTTTGAATATCTGGAGGAACACTTCCGTCATCTCATTCATGTTACTATCAGCCGCTTCTTTGGTATAGATGTTACATTGTTGTACGAGGTAGAGGTTGCTGACAATGTGACAGTCAGTCAAGAGAGCGACAGCAATATGGTCAAGGAGACTGCTCAGAGCAGTTTCCCTGCAAATCAGTCGCCTTCGTTGGCTCAAGCTGTAGGTCTGCCAGAAGACCTCGACTCGCAGTTGAATGTTCACCAGAGTTTTGGCAACTTCATTGAGGGTACTAGCAACAAGTTGCCACGAAGTGTAGGTCAGGCGATTGCCGAGCATCCTGAGCAGATGACTTTCAATCCCCTCTTTATTTATGGTCCAAGTGGTGTCGGCAAGACGCACTTGGTGAACGCCATCGGCTTGCGTACCAAGGAACGTCATCCCGAGAAGCGTGTTCTTTATCTAAGTGCTCATCTTTTCATGGTGCAGTTCACCGATGCTCGTAAGCGTAACGTCTTTAACGACTTCATGCATTTCTACCAGAGCATTGATATGCTCATCGTGGATGATATGCAGGAGTTGTCAGGCATGACGGCCACGCAGAACGCTTTCTTCCATATCTTCGACCACCTTCGTCGGAACGGCAAGCAAATCATCATGACATGTGACCGTCCTCCTGTGTCGCTGCAAGGCATGGAGGAACGACTCATTACGCGTTTCAAGAGCGGACTGATGGCAGAGATGGAGAAGCCGGAAGAGAGTCTGCGCCGCAACATCCTGCACAGCATCGTTAAGCACGATGGCTTGAACATTCCAGATGAAGTGGTGGACTACATTTCACGTAATGTCAGCAATAGTGTCCGTGAACTTGAAGGCATCGTCCATAGCCTGCTGGCTTACTCTGTGGTCTATGGCAAGGACATCGACCTCGCCTTTGCTCAGCGCATCCTGGCAGGTCGCATCAAGGTGGAGAAGAAGAATGTCACCATCGACCAAATCATTTCTTGTACATGTGAGCACTTCAAGGTCAGAGAGGAAGAAGTCTTCGGGAAGAGCCGAAAGGCAAGCATTGTGACTGTTCGGCAAATGAGTATGTACCTTGCTCACAAGCACACGAAACTGACAGCTGGCAAGATTGGTATTTATGTGGGCAATCGTGATCATGCAACAGTTCTGCATGGCATCAAGACCATTGATGGAAGGCTGAAAGTTGATAAAGCATTGCAGCAGCACCTAGAGGAGCTGGAAGAGAAACTAATAGGAAAAGCACTATGAATATCAAGCAGAGAAGAACTATCCGCAAATACACTCAGCAGCCCGTCAGCGACGAGCTGCTGAATCGGTTAATAGAGGAAGCCTCGCGTACTCAGACAATGGGCAACCTCCAACTCTATAGTGTCATAGTGACAAGGTCGGATGAAATGAAGGAACAGCTGGCTCCAGCGCACTTCTTCCAACCAATGGTGACGCAGGCTCCAGTAGTACTGACTATTTGTGCCGACTTTCGCAGGACAACCGATTGGTGCTTGCAACGACAGGCAAACCCAGGTTACGACAATGCTCTGAGTTTTGTCAATGCCGCTACCGATGCTCTGCTTTTCACACAGACTTTCTGTTGTTTGGCAGAAGAGGAAGGTCTTGGCATCTGTTTCTTAGGCACGACGATTTATCAACCTCAGGCTATTATCGCGGTTCTCGGATTGCCCGAACTCGTGTTTCCTATTGCCACACTTACTGTTGGCTGGCCTGCAGAGAAACCCAGGCAGACAGATCGCTTGCCGCTTCAAGCTATCGTGCATCAGGAAACCTATAATCCTTTCACACCTGAGCGCATCGATGCTTGTTACAAGAAGCGCGAGTCGCTTGCCGCAAACAGACATTTCGTGGAAATCAACGACAAGCAGACGCTTGCTCAGGTCTTTACTGATATTCGCTACACACGGAAAGACAACGAGGCGATGTCCGAAGCGTTCCTCTCTACGCTTTCACAGCAGAAGTTCATGAGGACGGAAGGCTTCCCTGGAGGCATCATTCCTTCTGTCGTGGAGCGCAGACCGGAAGTCTTGGAGTGCGATGTGGTTCGCTTCCAGAACAAGAAGGAGAAGTGGGTGGCTTGTGTCGGTTTGCTCGATGGTCTGCCTTATGAGATATTCACAGGCTTGCAGGATGACGAAGAAGGCATCGCCATTCCGAAGAGTGTGCAGAAGGGCTTTATCATCAAGCACTACGACCGCGAAGGCCAGAAACGCTACGACTTCCAGTTCGTCAATAAGCGAGGTTACAAGACAACCATCGAGGGCTTGAGCGAACGCTTTAACCCGAAGTATTGGGACTATGCAAAGCTGATCAGTGGTGTGCTTCGCTATCGTATGCCCATTGATCATGTCATTCGTCTTATTACCTCTCTTCAGTTGGAGAACGATACGATGAACTCTTGGACGGCTGGTGTGGCTCGAGTGCTGAAGAGGTATCTGCCTGACTCGTCACCGATGTTCGAGGAGGAGGAAACAGAATGAGCCGTATTGCAGAGATAGCGGTCAATCGAATCAAGGTTCATGCCTTTCACGGTTGTGAGCCTCAAGAGCGCATTGTTGGTGGAGACTTCTATGTCAGCATCTCGACTATGGTAGAAGTGCAAGCTTCTGCTTGGAAAGACGATCAACTGGAAGGCACAGCCGACTATTCCCGTTTCGTCAGCATTGCCAAGAGAGAGATGGCTGTTCCTTCGAATCTCTTGGAGCATGTTGCTTCCAGAATTGCCTCTTCTGTCCTTGCCGAATGCTCTTCCGTTGTGAAGGTTAGCGTCGCGATAGAGAAGGAGAACCCGCCTCTTGGTGTGCTTTGTGAAGGCATTAGCGTCAAAATAGAGCAAACAAGATAAGTTTTTTCCCCTTGAAGGTCCGCAAAGTGAATTATATTTTGTATCTTTGCGTCCAGTAATTTCAAGATAACATAATGAAGAAGAAAGTTCGTTTCAGTCTCGTGTATAGAGACATGTGGCAGAGTAGCGGCAAGTTCCAGCCTCGCAAGGACCAGTTGGCACGCATAGCTCCTGTCATCATAGAGATGGGTTGCTTCGACCGCGTTGAAACCAATGGCGGAGCATTCGAACAGGTGAACTTGCTTGCAGGTGAGAACCCCAACGAAGCAGTTCGCGCTTTCTGTAAGCCCTTCAACGAAGTCGGCATCAAGACTCACATGCTCGACCGTGGCCTCAATGCCCTTCGCATGTACCCCGTTCCCGATGATGTGCGTCAGTTGATGTACAAGGTGAAGAAGAAGCAAGGAACTGACATCACCCGTATCTTCTGTGGCTTGAACGATGTCCGCAACATCATTCCGAGCATCAAGTGGGCAAAGGAAGGCGGCATGATTCCTCAGGCTACCCTTTGCATCACAACCAGCCCTATCCATACTGCAGAGTACTACTCGGCAATTGCCGACCAATTGATTGAGGCTGGAGCTGCCGAGATTTGCCTCAAGGATATGGCTGGAATCGGTCAGCCTGCAATGCTTGGAAAGCTTGTCGGCATGATAAAGAAGAACCATCCTGACATCATCATTCAGTATCACGGACATAGCGGTCCTGGTCTCTCAATGGCAAGCATCCTCGAGGTCTGCAACAATGGCGCAGACATTATCGACACCGCCATCGAGCCTCTCTCTTGGGGAAAGGTGCATCCAGACATCATCTCCGTGCAGTCGATGCTGAAGAACGAAGGCTTCGATGTGCCCGAAATCAACATGTCGGCTTACATGAAAGCCCGTTCGCTCACGCAGGAGTTCATCGACGACTGGCTGGGCTACTTCATCAATCCTGCTAACAAGCATATGTCGAGCCTCTTGCTCGGAAGCGGTCTGCCTGGTGGCATGATGGGCAGCATGATGGCTGACCTGGGTGGCATTCAGAGCGTCATCAACAACCTGCGTAAGCAGAAAGGCGAACCCGAGCTCAACACCGACGATATGCTCGTTGCCC
>JAFYYO010000105.1 GCA_017557475.1 Bacteroidaceae bacterium | reverse complement strand
ATAAGTTTATAAGTTTGTGAGTTTATAAGTTTGCGACTGCAAAGGTATGAATAATAATTAATGTTAATGCCCCCCCCCTGCCGTTAATTATTGTTAAAACACAGGCAAAAGAGTAAGGAGACACGCATAGTGAGACCCTGTTGCGAGAAAGCAGGTGGAAACTATCGCTCAAGGGAGTGCCGCCAAACATAATGTGTTTTGGCTCTCAAAATAACTCGTCTGGAGGGCACTTTTGGCTCAGTATCCCAATGGTACACCTGTGGAGGTACTCCAGTACCAACGTGGAGGTACTCGAGTACACGCGTGTGAGGATTGGAGTACTGACGTGCCAGGACTGGCAACGAAGCAGGGGAAGTTGGGAGAAACTCCACGCCCATCTAAGGGGAGTCTTTGCCCCAGCGGGGCATAACAATGGTAGCCAGCTATTTTAATGGCTGGATCTATGGCCGCGACAAACCCGCGTGCCTTTAGGTACGCGACAGAAAACGTGGGTTGCGTACCTAAAGGCACGCAACCAATGGGTGGCTTTCTTCCCAGCCATTGAAATGGCATGGCTACCATTGTAAGATGCCGATGGCATCATATAAAGCTCAGAGGGGAACAGACACGCCACAGCTAATTTTTAAACTAGCCACGTCTAGTTTGCGAATTAGGCACGTCTAATTGAACAACTAGGCACGGTTAGTTTGGAGACTAAACATGCGTCGATATGGTACTCATTTGCCGTTGTTTGGGAAAATTCTGTGCATAAATTGGAAAAATGCGCATTTTATGCAGGATTTATTTGTTTTTATGCTCTTTTCTTTGTAACTTTGACTTCGTCGAAGATACTTTCGCTCGGAAATGAAAAGAAAAACAAACTTTTCTTTTGTATTTCTCTCACTTATTCGTATCTTTGCAGCGAAAAAGTATATAAACCCCTTAAATCCTAAAACAATGTTTACTAAAATTCTATCGGTTAAGAGAATGCTTACAATGCGTGGTTTACTTTTGCTTCTCGTTGCAGTCCTAGCTTCTGTAACCACTCATGCTCAGGAATTCGTTACAGATGTGATGCTCATCGGCGGAACTGAAGGCGAAACGAATAACCTGAAGAATACTTATCGCGCTCAGGGTTGGACGGTTATCAACCAAGACCTGAATGAAGGTGCCAGTGGAGACTACATCTTTCTGCTCTACAAGAAAGCAAGCATCTTCACTGCAGACTCTTTCATCACAGATTTCTACATCAAGTCGGGCTCGGGTGCTCCCGATACTTTGGACGACAAGTACGGCGTTACATATACCCTTACTCCTTATGATGGCGGCAGTCATTTCAAATCGGTGAAGGGAGACTTGAACAGTAATACTGGCTCAAACACGGCCTCCATACACCTTTATTATACGAGGACGTATATCAATACCTTCTCTGCCATCAACAATATCTATTTCGTTAACACCAAGAGTGGTGCTAGTGGAGCTGTAGGTGAGAATGGCGACAATTCTGAGGGTTATGACCTGAACAAAGGAGCTGGAGGTAAATACATCTTTCTGCACATCGACAAGAGCGAGATTCTGCCGCTTTCAGGTAGTGGAACGTTCGACTCTCCTTTCTTAATCAACAACACCAACGATTGGAACATCTTTGCCAGAAGAATTGCCATGGGCATAGAGCCGGACATGTATTACAAGCTGATGAACGACATCGAGGTTACGATGCCTGCAGGTGCTCCTAACAAATACTTCTACGGTTGGTTCTACGGCAACAATAAGACCCTTACCGTCAACATCAACGGCTCGGATACGGGATTGGCTCCTTTCATGAGCATAAAGTCTGCAACGATAAGGAATCTGACGGTTCAAGGAAGTGTGACGTCTTCTGGACTTCATGCCTCCGGCCTTGTAGGCGTTTGTGCCGGTAATGCGAATTGTATCACAGACTGTAAGGTTCTGACCAACGTCAAAGGCACGCAGTATGCTGGCGGTATTGTGGGTCATGGCACAACGTCGCACCTGGTTATGCAAAGCACATATTTTGGCGGCGGAATCAGCGGCTTCTCCAACTATGCAGGCGGTTTGATTGGTTGGAGCGACGATATGGATCTGACATTGAGAAATTGTTTGTTCAAAGGCGGGTTCGCTACTACTTATGGAACGGCAAATTACCATCCTATTGCCTGCAAGAACGGCAGCAGTACTGTACAAACATACGTCAGCAGAACTTTCTATCCGGACTATTTTACTCCAACGGACTTGGGCAACAGCTCCGTGCCTGGAGCAGCAGGTGCTCCTGTAAGCAGTTCGAGTGTGGAAGGCAGCGATTATGCAGTGGTTTGCGCAGATGGCCAGACCTATTATGCTCCAAGTTATTTCAGCCAGAAGGTATATCACGGCACCAGTTTCGAAACCGATATGGATGGCTGGACCATAGTTAACGGATATACACTCGATGATCCTTACAGCCCGGGACCTGCCACAGGTCGAATTTGGACGTCGGATAGCAATACCGGTTCTAATTCCTTCATTTTCTTCCCCTATCTCTACTCCCATAAAGACCAATACCTGGTTTCTCCTGAAATGAATACTACTTCAACTGTGAGGCTCAGTTTCTTTGCAAAAGGAGATGTTGGTCAAAATGTCAGCTTCCAGATTGGCTATTCGAAAACAACAAGCGATATCAGCTCTTTCACTTGGACTGATACCTATACCAATGTTCTTTCCGATTGGATTTATGTGATGATTGACCTCCCTGCTGGCGTGAAGTATGTCGCAATTAAGGATTTGTATGTAAACGATAATTCAGATCTGCTTATCGACGATATCAGCGTAGAGGAACTCTATCCCGTTCCCATCAATATCGAGATGAACGACAAAACCGACAACAGCGTCACATTAAGTTGGGGACAGCCTGATCCCGAAGTCCTGAGCTATACGTGGAAGTATAGAAAGTCAAGCGACCAGAACTGGATCAGCACAACCACCTCGACCGACACTTCTGTTACGCTGACAGGATTGGAAGCAAGCACAGAATATGTGTTCTATTTGCAAGCCAACTATGCTAACAATAATAGCAGCAACACTGTTACCGCCACTTTCTCTACGCAGAGACCGATGGCATTCCTGCCTCACATCCAAGACTTCGAAGATGGCTTGAAGGGTTGGGCTTTAACAAATTGCGTTGATGGAACTGGCATAACTACTGAGTTGAGTCGTAACAACAGTGGTCATAGCTTTGTCTTCCAGCCAGGAGACCATTATCAATACCTTCAGTCGCCTCTGTTCGAAGAGGGCAAGACGATTGATGTAGAGTTCTATTGCAGAGTGACAGATGCAGATCATCCGGCATCATTCGTAGTGGCGTTGTCCGACGGAACTAGTGAGGGCATAACGACCAGCAGCTTAGTCACCATTGACAGAACCGGTTGGGGAAGAGCACCACTGCAATTGCCTAACGGAACGAGGTTCTTCTTCATTATCTGGATTTCTGGCGACAAGCTCTATATCGACGACATTAGTTTCCATGATTACGACTACGAGACTGGAATCAAAGACATTGACGACTATGATGTTTATCCCATCAACTTCAATGGTGATACGCCCATCTACAACCTCTCTGGTCAGCAACTCCAGAGTCTGCAAAAGGGCATCAACATCATAAATGGCAAAAAAGTTCTGATTAAATAATTATGTTCAGCAAAGAAGACATTCTGCAAATCCAGCAGAAAGGCATTAGCCAGGCGCAGATAGATGCGCAGTTGGAGAGTTTCCGCAAAGGTTTCGACTTCCTCAAGTTGCAAGGCGCAGCTGCTGTAGGGAAAGGCATCATCGCTCCTACAAAGGAAGAAGCTGAGGCCTACATCGACACTTGGAACGACTACAAGAAGGAGGGGCACACGATTACAAAGTTCGTGCCTGCAAGCGGCGCTGCAAGCCGCATGTTCAAGAATATGTTCGAGTTCCTCAATGCCGACTACGATGTGCCTACTACGGATTTCGAGAAGGTCTTCTTTGCCAACATCCATAACTTCGCTTTCTTCGACGCGCTCAACGATGCTTGCTTCCTGAACGAAGGCAAAGGCGTTGATGCGCTCCTCGAGGAAGGAGACTACAAGGCCGTCGTTGAGAATATGCTTGGCGAGGAAGGTCTGAACTACGGTCAGCTTCCGAAGGGCTTGCTGCAGTTCCATAGCTATGATGATTGCGCGAAGACACCTGTCGAGGAACATCTCACGGAAGCCGCTCTCTATGCAAGCAGTAGGGGAGAGGCAGAGGTGCACTTCACTGTCAGCAGCGAGCATCGTGAACTCTTTGAGGAGCTTATCAAGCGCGTTCTTCCTGAGGCTCAAGCTGAGCACAAGATAACCTATAAGGTGAGCCTGAGCGAGCAGAAGCCCAGTACGGACACGATTGCCGTCAATATGGACAATACGCCTTTCCGAACTGCTGATGGCAAGCTGCTCTTCCGTCCAGGCGGACACGGCGCTCTCATCGAGAATCTCAACGACCTCGATAGCGACATCGTCTTCATCAAGAACATCGACAATGTGGTGCCCGACAGACTGAAAGCCGATACCGTCTTCTGGAAGCAAGTTATCGCAGGTGTTCTGGTTCAGGTGCAGAAGCAAGTGTTTGCCTACTTGCGCCTTCTCGACGATGGTAAATACGGTCAGGCAGAACGTGCCGAGATGATTCGCTTTGTCCGTCATACGCTTGGCTGCGATATGCCTGGCTTGAAGGATTTGGAGGATACCGACCTGCATCTCTTCTTGAGGGACAAGTTGAACAGACCTATTCGCGTTTGCGGTGTTGTGAAGAATGTCGGCGAACCTGGAGGCGGTCCGTTCCTCGCTTACAATCCCGATGGCAGCATCTCTCTGCAAATCCTCGAGAGCAGCCAGATTGACCAGAACAATCCCGAGTATGTGGAGATGTTCGCGAAGGGCACGCATTTCAATCCTGTTGATCTCGTCTGCGCAGTTCGAGACTATAAGGGAGAGAAGTTCAACCTTCCCGACTTCGTTGACCCTGCTACGGGCTTCATCTCCTACAAGAGCAAAGATGGCAAGGAATTGAAAGCTTTGGAGCTGCCTGGCCTTTGGAATGGGGCGATGAGCGACTGGAGTACCATTATGGTGGAAGTGCCTCTCACGACCTTCAATCCCGTCAAGACTGTCAACGATTTGCTTCGTCCGCAGCACCAGAAGTGAGCTCCATATTTCAGTAAGCCAAATTTTCATTTTTGGGATAAGGATGCGCCGCTGCGTGTCCTTATTTCATATATAGCGTGCCGTGATGAGAATCATAACGTGTTATGTTTGAAAACGACACGTGTACCGTTGGCCAGAAGTACGTGTGTTGTTCGCAAACATCACGTGTGAAATTTGAAACAAACCCTGCAGTAGTTCCCTCATCTTTCACGTTGACAAGTCTGCGT
>JAFYYO010000104.1 GCA_017557475.1 Bacteroidaceae bacterium | reverse complement strand
ATTCCCGCTTCTGGAACAAGTTCCTCTTCGACTACGGAATCAGTAAGAAGGAAGAGCCTTTCAAGAAGCTCGTCAACCAAGGCATGATACAAGGTCGCTCGAACTTCGTCTATAGAATCAAGGAAACCAACACTTTCGTTTCCCTCGGACTCAAGGACAAGTACGACGTCACACCTATTCATGTGGACGTCAACATTGTGAAGAACGACATCCTCGACCTTGATGCCTTCAAGGCTTGGAGTCCCGAATATGCTACCGCAGAGTTCGTTCTCGAGGATGGCAAGTACATTTGTGGCTGGGCAATCGAGAAGATGTCGAAGTCGATGTACAATGTCGTCAACCCAGATATGATTGTTGAGAACTACGGAGCCGACACTTTGCGACTCTACGAAATGTTCCTCGGCCCCGTAGAACAGTCGAAGCCTTGGGACACA
Organism: Bacteroidaceae bacterium; assembly: GCA_017557475.1. The sequence goes on along the minus strand of JAFYYO010000104.1, from coordinate 8,407 downwards.
AACGGCATCGACGGATGCTTCAGATTCCTTAAAAAGTTCTGGGCACTCTACTGGAATAAGGATGGAGAACTCGCTGTGACTGATGACGACGAACCCTCTGCCGACAGCCTTAAGACGCTTCATAAACTCATCAAAAAGGTAACGAGCGACATCGAGCAGTTCTCTTACAATACAAGCATCTCGGCCTTCATGGTCGCAGTCAACGAGTTGAGTCAGCAGAAGTGCACGAGTCGCAGCATCCTCGAAACGCTTCCCGTCCTCATTGCACCTTTTGCTCCTCACATCGCAGAAGAGCTTTGGGAAGCACTCGGCAAGGAAGGAAGTGTCTGCGATGCAAAGTGGCCGAAGTACGAAGAGAAGTATCTCGTAGAGACAAGCGTGAAGCTTGGTGTACAATTCAATGGTAAAGTGCGTTTCGACATGCTCTTCCCTGCCGATGCAACACCAGAACAGATGATCGAACTCGCTACCTCTGCACCCGAAGCAGCCAAGTATCTCGAAGGAATGCAAATCGTTAAGACAATCGCCATACCTAAGCGTATCGTCAATATCGTCATTAAGCCCTGCTAATGAACATTAAGTTGAAGAAAGGCCGCATCTGGGAATTCCTGCAGGACTTCCTCGCCGTCAACCTCGGCATAGCTATTTATGCTTTGGGTTGGGCAGTGTTCCTGTTGCCTTATCACATCACGACAGGTGGTCTGACAGGTATGTTCGCCATCATCTACTACCTGACGAAATTCCCGATGTCGGCTGCCATCTTCATCGCCAACGGCATTCTGCTCCTCATCTCAATCAAGCCTCTCGGCTGGAAATTCGTAGGCAAGACGTCTTACGCAGTCTTTGCCCTCTCGTCTTTCCTCGAGATAGGAAGGCAGATGATGACTAACGACGACGGCACTCTCATGCAGATACTCGGGCCAGGACAAGACTCGATGGCTTGCGTATTGGGTGCCATCTTGAACGGCATAGGCATAGGCATGGTGTTCCTTGCAGGCGGAAGTTCGGGCGGTTGGGACATCATAGCGGCGCTCGTCAACAAGCGTCACAATGTCTCCTTCGGCCGTATCCTGCTCTACCTCGATTTCGTGGTGATTGCCTCTTGCTGGCCCATCTTCCATGATTGGCGAATGGTAGTGTTCGGATACGTAACTTTAGCTATCTACACTTACGTAATTGATATGCTCATCAACAGCTCGAGGCAGGATGTGCAGTTCATCATCTTCACCCGAAAGCATCAGGAAATCTGTGACCGCATCATATCTGAGACGGTCCATTCCGCAACTGTGCTCGACGGCGAAGGCTACTACACGCATGAAGATGTGAAGGTTGTCTTCGTCATTGCCCACAAGAGAGAAAGCCTGACGGTTCTTCGTCTGATACGGGAAATCGACCCTGCAGCCTTTGTGTCGCAAAGCAGAGCCGAAGGCGTCTATGGTAATGGTTTTAATGTCATCAAGCCATGAAGTTTAAAGACATCATAGGACCATCTCCGTGGGAGCTGTTGCGCGACTATCTGCAAATGCTCTTGGGTACAGTCATCTACACGATTGGCTACACCTGCTTCTTGCTTCCTTATAAGATTGTGAGTGGCGGCGTGTCTGGCATCTCCACCATCTTCTTCTATATGACTGGCTTCCCGGCAGGCAACACATACTTCATCATCAATGTGTTCCTGCTTCTGATGGCGATGCGCATACTTGGATGGCGCTATCTGATACGCACTGTTATTGTCACCTTGCTCATCTCCAGTGCCATCGGCATCTTGCAGACACACCTTACCGAGATAGCTCCTGACGGCACCCGCACCCTGATGCACATCCTGGGCGAGCAGAAGTTCATGGCTTGCGTCATTGGAGCTTTCCTTGAAGGAGGCGGTTTAGCGACCATCTTCCTTGCAGGAGGAAGTACTGGCGGCACAGACATCATTGCCAGTTCTATCAACAAGTATTGGGACATCTCGCTTGGTCGAATGCTCCTCATGCTTGATATCGTCATCATCGGAGCCAGCTACCTTATCGAGCACAACATCGAGATGGTGGTCGCTGGCTATGCAACCATGCTCATCAGCAACACATTCCTCGACTACGTCATCAACTCTGCACGACAAAGTGTACAGTTCATCATCATCAGCGAACACTATGAAGAGATTGCCGAGGAAGTCAACACACAGCTTGAGAGAGGCGTGACCGTCCTCTCTGGCGAAGGCTTCTACAGCAAGGAGAAGCGTCAGGTGCTGCTCATCCTGGCCAAGAGATACGAGAGCCGCAGCATTTTCCAACTCATCAAACGCCTCGATCCGCAGGCATTCGTCTCCATGAGCAACGTGGAAGGTGTCTTCGGTGAAGGCTTCGACACTATAAAGAAATAGCCCCCCTTGCCCCCTTTTAGGGGGAACTGTTGAATTTGAACTATGAACTATGAATTGGTAATGGCCACCAACAATGCCCACAAGCTGGAGGAAGTCCGGCAGATTTTGGGCAGTGCCTTTACAGTCAAGAGCCTGAACGACATTGGCTGTACGGAGGACATACCCGAGACGGCAGACACGCTCGAGGGCAATGCGCTCGAGAAGGCACTCTACATCCGTGAGCACTACGGCGTGGATTGCTTTGCCGACGACACAGGTCTGGAGGTGGATGCTCTCGACGGTGCTCCTGGAGTCTATACGGCTCGTTTCGGTGCCATGAACGGCTATGGCGAGAGCCACGATGCCGATGCCAACATCCAATGCCTGCTCGACAAACTGGAAGAGGCTGAGACTCGCACAGCTCGCTTCCGCACAGTCATCGCACTTGTGCAGGGCGACAAGGAGATGCTCTTTGAAGGCGTCGTCGAAGGTGAGATACTGATGCAACCCGTTGGCCAAGAGGGCTTCGGATACGACCCTGTCTTCGCTCCTGTCGAAGCCGACGGTCTGGCCTTCGCACAAATGAGTGCCGAGGAGAAGAATGCCATCAGCCATCGCGGTCGAGCCACAAAAAAGTTGGCAGAATACCTTTGCACGGGTAAAGAATGAACGGAGAAGAAAAAGACACACAATACATCCTCTTCGAAAACAAAAAGAGGACATGCTGAAAACTAGGCACGGCTAGTTCGCCAACTAGGCACGGCTAGTTTGCCAATTAGGCACGGCTAGTTTGCCAATTAGGCACGGCTAGTTTGGAAACCAGGTACGGCTCCTGACTATCAGCGACTTGGAGAACGACACAGACAGACACTCTGGTCAACACCACAAAACGAGGTCAAATTGAGACAACAAAGAATTAAGAAATACATGAAGTTAAAGAGATTTTCCACTCTGGCACTGCTCTTCTGCGGGCTCTGCTTTAGTGCCACAGCTCAGCAACTGGGCACCTGGCGCATGTACCTCAGCTACTGCAATGCAACCAAAAGCGTAGCAAACGGCAGCATCATCTATTCACTGATGAACGGCAACCTTCTGTCCTACGACACAGAGGATGGCGAGGTACGCACCTACGACAACCTGAATGCACTGAACGACGTAGGCATCTCCCACATCGCCTACAGCAAGGAAGCCGGCAAACTGCTCATCGTCTACAGCAACAGCAATGTCGATCTGCTCGACAAGAACGACTACGTAGAGAACCTCTCTGCACTGAAGGACAAGAGCATCTTGGGCAAAGCTGTCACCGCTGTATGCATACACGGCTCCATGGCCTATCTTGTCACAGGCTTCGGCTTCATCGAGGTGGACATGAAGGAAGGCGTCTTCCGCAACACCTATAGGTTAAGTTTCCCCATTTCCCACATCGCAGTATCTGACGAAGCAGTATTTGTCAGCAACGACGAAGGCATAAAGCGATGCATGAAAGCAAACAACATGCAGCTGGAAGAGAACTGGGAGAACTTCCGAACATGGGCAAACATCAAGGACATCTGCTTTTTCCAAGATAAGCTAATGGTGGGCAGAGGAGACGCACTGTATGCCTTAGACCCCGTTAAGAGCACTTACACATCCATTTCCAAAGGCAACTGCACCCTCCTGAAGAGTACGGGAGGACAATTGGTATGGGGCAATGTGAAGCAGATAGGCTTTACGACAGACATAAGCAGCCCCGACAATGCCACAGTCATCCCTATTGACAACAGCTGGAAAGACATTTCATACACAGGCGGCACCTATTGGATAAGCGAACAGGAGAAAGGTCTGCGAGGCTATAAGATTGAGGGTACCGAAATCATTCCCACAGGAGAAGTCATTCAGCCAAGCAGTCCTATCCGCGACCTCGGCTACAGAGTCAGCTGGGTAGGCGACCGTCTGCTTGTGGCAGGAGGCATCAATACCGTGGGAAGCTTCTACAATCCCGCCACTTCCATGTACTACGAGAACGGAGAATGGACAAACTTCACCGAGATGGAAATCCCTGCTGAGTACCCCAGTCTCAGGCTTCGCAACACAACCGACCTTGTGCAAGACCCCTTGGACGATACGCACCACTATGCCAGCCTTTACCGTACAGGACTCTGCGAATATCGTAACGGCAAGTTCGTCAAGCTATATAATCACGACAACTCTCCGCTGAAAAGCTTAATGCCTACTCTGTCGCAATACTACAACTACGTCATTTGCGCTGCCCTGAGCTACGACGTCGACGGCAACTTATGGATGGCCTCGTCAATGTTATCCAACGCTTTGCACGTCCTCAAACCCGACGGAGAATGGTACAATCCCTATTACGAGGAACTGGACGGTGTCTCGTTGATAGACCAAATCCTGCATCATAGCAGCGGTCTCAAGTTCATTACAAGCCGTCGAACCGAGAGACGCGGCATCTTCTGTCTCGATACAAAGGGAACAGAACGCACCACCGACGACCGAATCATCATGCACCAAACCGTCCTCAACCAAGACGGAACACCCTATACGCCCACGGAATTCTACTGCGTCTGCGAAGACCTGGACGGCATGGTATGGGTCGGAACCTCCGCAGGACTCTTTGTCATTGAGGAACCAACAAAAGTCTTCGATAAAGACTTCCACTTCACACAGATTAAAATAAACCGCAATGACGGCAGCGGACTGGCAGACTACTTGCTCAACGACGTCTCCATCTCCTGCATCACCACCGATGCTGCCAACCGCAAATGGATTGGCACACTAACCAACGGAGCATTCCTCATCAGTGCCGATGGGCAGGAGATGATACACCACTTCACTACCGAGAACAGTCCCTTGCTTAGCGACGAAGTGCAGAGCATTGCTGCCCATCCGGAAACAGGAGAAGTCGTATTTGGTACGGACAAAGGACTATGTAGCTTCATCAGCGACGCCACAGCTCCTGAAGCAGAACTGGACAAAGACAATGTCATCGTGTTCCCCAACCCCGTGACGCCTGACTACAATGGTCCTATCGCCATTCGTGGACTGGTCAGCGATACAGAGGTAAAGATTATCTCCACAGGCGGCCAGCTCGTCTGGAACGGCAGATCCGCTGGCGGCACCTGCCTTTGGAACGGCTTAGCCAACAATGGTCGACGCGTTGCAAGCGGCATCTACCACGTTGTAGCCAACACGCCAGAAGGAAACAAAGCCATCGTGACACGCATCGTCATTGTCAGATAACCCTGACATATAACAGGGAAGGAAAGGTTCATGAGAGTGTTTCGCTGTTATCTTCTATTGCTGGTAGCATGCACAATCGCAGTTGTACTTACGGCGATGATACCTCATCGGACTATAGAAAGTCATTGCCAGACATCAATAGCCTACATCGTCAAGCAAGGTGAATATCCCTCGGCCTATGGTCTGCCATTTCTGAAGACAGACAACTTTACCGACCTCCTGATGCTGAACGAAGCCTGGTGCAGCGACGACACACAGCCCATCAATGCATCAATGATGAACTATTTCTTCCTTACCAATGACGACAACCTGTTCAAGGCCTCTTGGCAGCTAATCACACAGCCTACTGAGCAGCCTCAGCTACAAGAATATTCCCGCTACTGGCATGGCTTCCAGATAGTACTTAGGCCATTGCTCGTGCTGACAGACTATAGCAATCTCATTATCGTCAACTATATTCTGCTTATACTTGTAGCGTTGTGGTGTCTCTATGAGGTGTGGTGGCAATGCTCGCCAATGGACTGTATATTATTAGCTCTGGTGTTGTTGCTAACGGCTTTTTATGCCGTGCCTCTTTGCTTTCAGTATTCAGTATGTTTCTATATCATGTTCTTCTCAGTTATTACTTTGCTGCAAAACAAGAAGCACATGAATAGAAACAAGGAGCATGAAGTATGTAGTTTCTTCACCATAGGTGCCTTAACAGCATTCTTCGATTTGCTAACAACTCCACTTCTTACTTTAGGTATCCCACTTCTTTTATATTTAAGGAGTAAAGAGCAACGTTCAAGGACTACCGGATTAGCGGTACGACTGTCCATTGCTTGGGGTATGGGATATGCTGTTTTGTGGCTATCAAAGTGCCTAGTAGCATGGTTACTGACAGGACACAACATCCTTAACTTCTTCATGAAGGGGGTTTATACGCGTTCAGCTTTAGGATTGGGCTCCATCAACAGCCTGATAATGACTCATCCCATTATTTGCGTAGCAATATTAGTCATATTAATAGTAATCATATTACTTGTCACGACTCACATACCTTTCCTACGTCAGCATGGATGGCACTTGTTTATAGCAGTAATGCCATTCCTCTGGTATGCGGTATTGTTGCAGCACAGCATCATACACTTCTTCTTTGTATGGCGGATTCTGGCAATAACAGTTCTGTCATTGATGATGCTTGGAAGGGAGTTGGTAACAGCTAGAGACACACGAAAGAATTATATCTAACAAAAAGTGCCATGAATTATAAAGTTGCAGTACTTATTCCTTGTTATAACGAAGAACCGACCATCGCCAAAGTCGTGCAGGACTTTTGCCGAGAAATACCAGAAGCAGACGTCTATGTCTATGACAACAACTCCACTGACAATACAGCAGAACTTGCCTTATCTGCAGGAGCAATCGTACGTCATGAACCTCGTCAAGGCAAAGGCAACGTCGTTCGCAGCATGTTCCGCAACATCGAGGCAGATGTCTATCTTATGGTTGATGGCGACGACACCTATCCAGCTGAAGATGCACGACGCATGATACAGATGGTTCACGAAGGTAGATGCGACATGGTTATAGGCGACAGGCTTTCGACAACCTATCGAGAAGTGAACTCCAGAAAGTGGCATAACTCAGGCAACAAACTAGTTCGTTGGCTAATCAACCGCATCTTTCATACACATCTGCACGACATCATGTCGGGATACAGAGCGATGAGTCGCCACTTTGTAAAAAACTTCCCAGTACAATCGGAAGGCTTCGGCATTGAGACAGAGATGACAATCCATGCACTCAACCATCACTTTACTATTGCAGAGACAGCCGTCAATTATCGAGAACGTACACAAGGCAGCGTATCGAAACTCAACACCATCTCCGACGGACTAGTGGTGCTGACGACCATCACGACACTTTTCCGTGACATCAAGCCCATGACATTCTTTACCTTCTTTGCAGCCGTACTCGCCATCGTCTCAATGATTATGGCGATACCCGTCTATTTGGAGTATCTCGACACAGGTTTGGTGCCACGATTCCCAACGCTTATTGTTTCGGGATTCATCATGTTGGTAGCCATATTGCTATGGATTTGCGGCATCATACTCACGGTTATAAAATCAGGACAAAAGAAGCTCTACGAATTGCATCTACTCCAATCCACTAAAAACAACCAATAATGTTTATGAACAACTCTGGTTTATCACGGCTGGCTGCATGCCTCCTTCTTTGTGTGCTTCCCGCTTTTACGGCTTTTGCAGAAGCAAATGACTACGCACACATGGTGAATACTCTCATCGGCTCGGGCACCACACACGGACTTGCCTCTGGTTACATTTGCCCAGGTGCAACGTATCCGCATGGAATGGTTCAGTTTACGCCCACATACTTCGAAAAGAATGCCGGGTTCGTAGCAAACCAGTATAGCGGAGGAGGATGCTATAACCTCGGCAACTTTCCCATGTTTCCGCTGAAAGGAAACCTGGCGGAGTCGCCCAATGACATGAAGACGCCTCATTACACGGTGACCGACGAACACGGACATGCCGGGTATTATCGGGCTATGGTAAACAAAGATGTCCTTGCAGAACTGACCGTCGGCGAACGCTCTGGCATGGGTCGCTTCACATTCCCACAAGATGCGGAGGCAGGAACAATCATCATTGGTTCAGGACTTGCCTCGACACGTATCTACCAAGCTGCAGTCGCGATGACCGACGAACGCCATTTCGAGGGCTACTCAACTGGCGGTAGTTTCTGCGGAGAGGCTTATCCAACGCCCTACAAAGTGTATATTGCGGGAGAGTTTAATGCACCTTCGACCGT
>JAFYYO010000103.1 GCA_017557475.1 Bacteroidaceae bacterium | reverse complement strand
CCCAGACGCTTCGCCTCATTACGCAGAATGGCTTGCAGGCCTTTGCCCTGGGCCGTATTCTGGATGGTATTGCCGCTCTGCGTACACTCTTGCCATATTGTGCCACAGAGACCATTATCTGTGCAGAGGCAGAGAGTCTGGAAAAGAACTATCAATATATGCTCTCCTTCCTGAGACAAGGAGGAGACGACCCAAAACGTAGCGAGGTTCAGGCAAAGATTCAGAGGCAGGGTATTGTCCTTCTCGAACAGGCAAACCGCGCTATACGCCTCAACCTGAACAGCGACCGCTATTGCAAAGCTTTAAGTCGTCTGCAAGAGGCCTATGGAAGCCCAACCACAGCACAGGTTCTCGACAAATGGAACAGCCTGCTCACTCCGGAAGAAACGGGCGACGTGCAGGATGACCTCTTCGACCTGCTTTGGACTTCGCCACTTTGGACAGCACAAGACACCGCTCTCTGGTACGACTTCGTTCTGGGGCAGCGGGATATCATACAGCAGCATCTTCTGGGAGCGCTCTTCCTTTCCGCTTGGGAGCACTACGATACCGAGAAAGTACAGCTGATTAACCTCTTTGCCGACAGCGAATGTCACCGCACTCACCTCTCGGCTGTTGCCTATCTGCTTCTGCTCAGGCTCCGTTACAAAGAGCTGGCTCCCCTGATGCCGTCCTTGCCCGACAGCCTTCTTTCAAAAAAAGGACGCGCCATCATCGCTCAAGTGCAATACGAGATGTTGCTCATGCTCATCTCCGAGAAAAACACGAAGCAGGAGATGGAGGAGGTGGATGCCTTTACCCAAGAGTTCTTCTCTGGCAAGAAAACCCTGAATCTTACCAACATCAAAGCTGTCATCGAGACGAAGGGGCGCTATCTGAGGGACCGCCTCCAGCGTGGGCTCGACCCGAACCTCTCCAAAGCACCCTTGCTGCACAATTGCGACTACATGCACCGCATCTCCCATTGGTTCCTGCCCTTCGACAAGAACCATCCACTCTTCCAGTCTGTCATGATCGACGAGAAAGGTAATGAGAAGCAGAACATCTCCGCTTTGATAGATCTCGTTCTAGATTGCGATATTGACAAGATGGCCACACTTTATCTTGCCAGCCACGACAAGGATTTCTCCAAGGCAGTACGCCAGTTGGACAATCAGGAGCTTCCCGAAATCGAGAATGCCGTCATTCCGGAATATTCCTTCCGTTTCATCATGCAGGATCTCTTCCGCTTCTTTGTGCATTCTCCCCTGAACTCTCAGCTTTACAATCCGTTCCGGGAAGAGCTGACTTTGCTCGATTTACCCCAGTTCGCGGCGCTTTTCCCTGCCGAGGACTGTATCCGCTGCTGCAACCTGTTGCTTGAGCTGGGACACGTCAAACAGATTCTCTCGGCTTTGGATGACCTCATCGAACGCGAGGGAGCCTCCGCCCAGGCTTTGCTGCTCAAGGGAAAGGCTCTGCGCGAGCAAAAGCATTATCAGGAAGCCATCAACTGTGCACGGAGTGCCGAGATACTGGAGCCGGACAATACCGAGATCGTGCGTTTCCTCATCGAGTGCTATGTGATGCAGAATCGCCACGAGGAAGAGCTGGAATACCTGCTTAGACTCTTGGAACTCATTCCTGAGAACAAGAATCTTCGCCGTCTCATCGCAAGTGCAACGGACAAGACAGGCAGGAAAGAGGAAGCCCTGAAACTCTTCTTCAAGCTTGATTACGAATCGGCAGAGGACGATGAAGACCGCGATGTCATCATTTCCTCCATCGCCGACATCGCACTCGCTCTTGACAAGCTCGACATCGCAGAGCGATACACAGAAAAGGAGTTCGACTACTTCGACGGCAAGAAATGGGAAGCTCATCTCAGGATGGGCCACATCAAGCTATTGCAAAACGACTGGAAAAGTTGCCTTAACCAGTACGAACAATTCATAAACCAATTCAGCGAAAAGTACGGTCAGACAGTAAATGTTGCGCTGGCCAAGTTCATCCAGAGCTGGGATATGCTCATCTCGAAGGGCATCAAAAAGGAAGACCTCCTGCTCATCCACGACACCCTCCTGTCAGCTTCCGACAACACCGCATCCAACACGCCAACAAAACTTAAACAACAATAAATTCTGGTAACTAACAATGCTTTTAACCATGAGGAAGATTCTCCTATTGATGCTTGCGCTGGCAGCGATGCTACCGGCCCAGGCAACGACTTGGCAAGCCAGGACCGACACCATCTGGCCTGCACGTCATTACCGCGAACTCAACGGCCTGTCAACTGGCAGCCAGCGGTCAAAAACTTACATCAACTGGAACTATACCGAGGGTACCGTCCTCGTCTATGGTATTCACTT
>JAFYYO010000102.1 GCA_017557475.1 Bacteroidaceae bacterium | reverse complement strand
GGATAAGGACAAGGAACAAAGCAAGAAAAGATCCCCCGACCCCCTTTAGGGGGAGGAATATGGAATGGGAAGCAGAAGAGAGAGATTTATTTGTCATCTAATTCTTATTTGTTAGAATTTCCCCCTAAAGGGGGTTAGGGGGTCTGCATCTTCAGTACCCTGAGGAAATTACCTCCCATGATGAGGCGGATATCCTGTTCCGAGAACTGTCGGCGAAGCAGGTGACGAGTGAAATTGATTATCTCTGAGGCGTCAGCCAAGCCTGGCACGCCGCCATCTCCATCGAAGTCTGTTCCGAGGCCGACGTGCTCTACGCCCATAATTTTGGCTGCATGGCAGAGATGCTCGACTGCGTCGATGATGGTGGCTTCTCCGTCTGAGCGAAGGAAACCGCTGTAGACAGTTGTCTGAGCAACGCCGTCCTTCTTCGCCAAAGCCCGCATCTGGTCGTCGGTCAGGTTGCGTGGATGGTCGCAGAGAGCACGGGCAGAGCTGTGACTACAAACAATTGGGACCTTGCTCAGCTCAAGTGCATCGTAGAAGCTCTTCTCGGATGCATGGCTCATATCCACGAGGATTCCGAGCTTGTTCATTTGCTCGACGACCTCTCGACCGAAGTCGCTCAGACCTCCATGCTCTTCGTTGCCGCGAGCGGAGTCGCAGATGTCGTTGTCGCCATTATGGCAAAGTGTCATATAGACGATGCCGCGACGCTTGAATTGCTCGAGCAGGCTGATGTCTTTACCGATGGCGTAGCCGTTTTCAATGCCGCGAAGGATGGCTTTCTTGCCTTGTGCCTTGAGCCGAAGAATGTCGTCTGCCGACTCGGCAAACCCAACGCGATCGTTGTTTGCCTGCACTATCTCGTCCATTTGAGTGAAGAGTCGGTTCGTCTTCTACTTGGCTGCTTTGTAGCCTTCCTCTGTTCGCGGACCTTGCGGAAGGTAGGCTACCATGATGGAAGCATCAAGTCTTCCTTCCTTCATCTTGGGCAGGTTGACGAGCACACGGTCGGAGCGAGTGCCGAACATCTGTATGTTCTCCCTGCTGTTATCAGTGAAGAACATCGGCGTATCGCAGTGACTGTCTAATATAATAGATGTGTCGTGAATGTGCTTTGCCTGCGAGAAGGTGCGGGCTTCGCTGATGAGCCAGCGGAAGACGGACATGTGGCTTTCGTCGTTGTTCAGGATGAAGCACTCAGGATGCCATTGTACGCCGAGCAAAGCCTTGTGCTCGCTGCTCTCTACGGCTTCGATGATGCCATCGGAACTTATGGCAGAGACTTGCAGATGGGGTCCTGGGAGGCTTACTGCTTGGTGATGGAAGGAGTTGACAGCAATGGTTTGTTTGTTGCCGTAGATGCTTTGAAGCATGCTTCCTTCCTTGATGCTGACAGAGTGGGAAGCATAGTGTCGGGGCATATCCTGCGAGTGCTTGAGCCTTGCTCCTTCTCCCTGAACATAGATGTCCTGCCAGACTTTGCCGTCGAGAGCAACTGCCATCACTTGGATGCCGCGACAGATGCCCAGGATAGGTATTTGCCGATGGAAAGCTTCGCGAGTGAGGAAGAGTTCTTGTTCATCGCGTTTCGGGCAGACAGAATGCAGTTGTGGCAAAGGTTCCTCGCCCAGGAGAAGCGGATTGATGTCGCCTCCTCCAGAGAGGACAATGCCGTCGAGGGTCTCCAGAAGTGTGATGAGCGCTTCTTTGTCGTTGTGAGGCGGAATGGCAACTGGGGTACCTCCGGCCTTGAGGACAGAGAGATAGTAGCCCTCAGCCAGTTCGCAGCCCTTCTCTCCGAAGTTGCCAGTGATGCCTATGAGTGGATGTTCGCGTGTCATGAACAGTTTATTTTCCTATTCTGATGGGCACTTCTTTCTTGAAACTTTGCTTCAGGGAGATGAGGGTTTCTGTTGATACGACTCCGTCGATTTCCTGCAGGCAGTCGTTGAGCAGGGTCATCAGGTGCGCATTATCTTTTGCGTAGAGCTTGATGAGCATCGTGTAAGGGCCAGTTGTGAAGTGGCATTCCACGATTTCGGGAATCTTCTCGAGTTCCTCTACTACGCGATTGTACATAGAAGCCTTTTCGAGTGTGATGCCGATGTAGGTGCAAGTGTTGTAACCAAGGCACGAAGGGTCAACATGGAAGCCAGAGCCAGTGATGACATTGGCTTCGATAAGGTGCTGAACACGCTGGTGTACGGCTGCGCGACTCACGCCACAAGCTTCCGCTACATCCTTGAAAGGAATGCGTGCGTTACAGGAAATCATCTCGAGAATCTTTTTGTCTAAATCATCTACTTTAACCATAGTAATAAGTATTGTTTGTTGTTAAATTGTCAGCAAAAGTAGTAAATATTTCTCATATTGCAATGAGAAAGGAGGAGAAATTGCGTACGACGACGGCTTTTTCTTGCAAAATGCAATCTTTAGGTATCAAAAGCGAGGTGAAACGACGTTTCTCGAGGAAAGACATCCTCAGTTTGGGTATAAAATTAGGCACGCCTAGTTGGCAAACTAGACGTGGCTAATTCGCAAACTAGACGTGCCTAGTTGGGCAACTAGCCCTGCCTAGTCTGGGAACTAAAAAAGTGGGGTTTCTGATTGACGCCAGTCAACCTCGAAAACATTACACGTTACGTTTGCAATCATTACACGTTATGTTTGCGATCATTACACGTTATGTTTGTCATCATAACACGTTATGTTTTCAGACGACTCTGGTTAGCTCTTGATGTTTCGCGGGTGATGTTCGAGGATTTCCTGTCTTAAGTGGCTCTTGTCGATGTGCATGTAAAT
>JAFYYO010000101.1 GCA_017557475.1 Bacteroidaceae bacterium | reverse complement strand
TTCTTCTAAAGAAGAAAGCCTCATAACATCGGAAGCCCCTTGCAGATTGTCTGCGAGGGGTTTTCTTTTTGTTCTTTATCTACAGGCCTTCTGCCAACGCTCCACAGGCAGATTGAAAACCAGGCAGGGCTAATTGACAAACTAGGCACGGCTAGTTTGAGAGCTACACACGCGATGTTGGGAAACATTACACGTGACGATTGGAAATGACACACGTGATGATTGGCAATGACGCACGTGATGTTGGGCAATGATACACGTGATGATTGGCGATAACACACGTGACGATTGAGAATGACACACGTGATGTTGGGCAATGATGCAGGGAACGTTTTATTACGCTCTGAGCTTCGCCGTTCTTTTCGATCTTATTCCCCATTAGATTCAATATCCCTATCAAGCATACGGGCAACAAAAAAGGGGCGACTCAAACTGAGCCGCCCCTTATCGGGAACTCGTGCCAAAAGGCACAAGCGGTGATTACTTGCGGAGGTACTTCTTACCGTTCTCCACTACGATACCCTTGTAGTTCTTGCCTACACGCTGACCAGCGATGTTGTAGCGAACGCTACCCTCTTCACCGTCAGCAGCAATAGTCGAAATAGCATCGGGATCGCTTACAGGAATAAGCTTTGCACCAACGAGAACATAACTGTTGTAGTACATCTTGTCGACGTAGTCGGCATTCTCTACCATGAAGTTAAGAGAAGTGAATTTACCTGTCTCCTCGTCATAGCTCATCTGGAACTCGGTTACACCAATAGTATTGTCGAAGCCCAGCAGGAAGAGGTAATTGTAATAGGTCGCATCTTCATCTTCCTCTACTAAGAGACCCATGTACTGGCCGAAGGAGAAGGTGTAAACATTGTCTTCACCCTTAGTACCCTTAAGCCAAAGGTTGGTATTTGCAAAACAGAGCCCCTGAACATATACATCGTCCTCAACCATAGCAAGATTAATGCCTATTGCAAAACTGTAACTGTTTGTGCCATCAGTGCGAGTACCTGTGAACTCGTATTTAGCCACCTCAGCACCTTCGGGGAGTTCAGGACTCCAAGGAGCGATGATGTCGTACCAGCCAATTTCAGAAGCGTTGGTCTCACCGCCACCTGCATAGATGGTCTGGATGCCGACACGTGTCCAAGTCTCGTGCTCCATGTTCAGATAAACATGGTCAGCATAGAAGTCAAATTGATCAGAGAAGCCATAAGCAACCTCTGCCATGTCAGCCTCGATTCTCTCATAGAGATCGGTTGTGAACGTAACTTCCTTAGCTACGCCATCACCCTCGTCATAGTAAAGCTTATATGAAAGCTTTCCAGGGAGAATAGGAACATCGTTGACATCAGCAACAGGAATAGTGAACTGAAGAACATCACCATAAACGGTGTATCTGATGTGGTCGGCAGAAGGAGTAGCAGGAGTGGCAGCCACATCAGGAATGGGCTGGATGACAGCACCGGCAGTGATGCGGTTCAAAGAGTACAGATTGTCAACATAGTCGGCATTCTCAACCATCTCCGTTACAGTCGTAAAGGTATTGGTCTCTGCATCGTATGTCATCTTGACATCCAATGCACCGAACGTCTCGCTGTAACCCATCAGGTAGAGAAGATATATTCTGCCAGTTGAAGTCTGGAAGTAACCAAGAGTCTGACCCTTTGCGAAGGTGTAGGAAGTTCCATCATCGTTCTTCGTACCCTTAATCCACGATTCAGCATCTTCGGTACCTACGCCCTGAATGTAGACGTCGTCGCCTACCATAGCAACATTCACTGCCCTTGAGAACTCGCCGTCGGAATCTGTACCTGAGAAGACATATGTAGATACTTCAGCACCTTCGGGCAGCTCAATAGTCTGCGGCCATGTGATGGTGTACCAGCCAATCTCGGAAACGTTGGTCTCATCGCCACCAGTGTAGATGCTTTGGATACCAACACGTGTCCAAGAGCTGTGATCCATGTTCAGATATACAGCACCTGTGTAGAAGTCCCAGCCATTAGGATGTTCCTCAGTGACATCAACAAAGCCGTAAGGAATAACGGTCATATCCTCAGACAGACATTCGTAGAGGTCGGTAGTGAAGGTCATCTCCTTAGCTTCGCCATCACCCTCGTCATAATAAAGCTTATAAGAGAGCTTGCTGGTAACAAGACCGTCACCGTCAACATCCAATGCAGGAACGTTGAACTCCACTTTATCGCCAGAGTAAGTAAAGCCCATGGTGGTAATAGAAGGTGTTGCAGGAGTTGCAGCCTTCTCGATGACCTTCTTAATCGTTACAACTTGATAAGACTCGTAGAGAGAACCACTAATCCTGTTCTTGTAGATGTTGATACCAAGATTCTCGACACTTGAAGAGTTGGTCATTACACCACCCTCTGCGTCGTATTCCATGACATAGTCGGACACAGTAACGGTTGAGCTATTCCATCCAAGGAACCAGATGTCATAGCCATTGTAAGTGCCCAAGTACTGGCCGAAGGGGAAGGTAATCTGTCCGTCTTCCACGACGCCCTTAACCCACGCGTTAGGACAAACCTCGGAAATACCCTGTACATAAACGTCATCGCCATCGAAGCCAACATTAACGCTGCGGGAAACAGCAACATTGTCGAAATGATCCGTGGCACTGAAAGACCAAGTCTCAGTTACCAGACCTTCAGGAACTTCAACAAGCGTGGGTACTTCTACTTCTGCCTCAGCGATATCGATTGTGCATCCGCTCAGGAAGCGAGTTAGATAGTAAGACCGGTCTGTATAAGATGCGTTCTCGCGGAACTCTGTAAGCACATATACGCCATTTGCGGCATCCACAGTCAGTGTAACGTCAGACACGTTACTGTCATCGTCGAAACCAACGAAGAACAGACGATAGTATGAGCTATAGTTGCCCAAATCCTGTCCATTTGCGAAGACGTATGCACCGTCAGCATTCTTCGTACCCTTAATCCATGTATCGTCATTTGCATCGCCTACGCCACGGATATACATATCATTACCAACGAAAGCAACACCCACAATCTTTTCGAAAGGAACGCCCGAGCCAGTATCTGAATTGTATGTCTCTCCCTTGAATGTATGCTCGGTCACAGTTGCACCATCGGGCAGAGTGACAGTTACGGGCCATGTGGGAGTGTACCATGCAATTTCAGACTCATGACTCTCGCCACCACCATAATAAACGGCAGAGAGTCCAATCATCTTCCAAGACGTATGCCCATTCATTCTGAGGGTCAAAGCACCATCCTTGAAATAATTGTTATCGGTAAACGTAGCAGGTATCTCTGTCAAATCCTCAGGCAAAGAAGGATAGTCGGCCTTGGTAAAGGTAACATTATAGACCTCTCCTGCCTCGTCTGTATAGTAAAGCTTGTAGCTCAACTTCTCTGCGACAAGGCCCTCACCATCGGTATCAACCTTTGCCAACGCGAATTTAAAGACATCAGCCTTAGGTAGGAATTCCATTGGAGAAATGACAGACTTCGCAGGTGTAGCAGCCTGTTCTGTTATCTTCTTAATCTCATAGTTATAATAGAACTGATATACAGAATAATATATCCTGTCCTTGTACATGTTTATCATTGGAGCCTCAGGACCTTCATAGAAATTACCAGTCTCAGGCTCATAGATTAGCGTATAGTTTTCGGCTACATCGCCATCATAAGAGATGAAGTACAAGTCTTCTTCCAACATCTGTCCAGACGGGAAAAGAACAGTGGTATCGTTTGCAAATGTACCCTTGATCCATGCAGATGGTACATCGACAGACATACCCTGAATATACACATCGTTGCCATAGAAACCGATATTCAAGTTTCCAGAAACATCCACCTCATCGAAATAGTCATATGCTGTATAGGCATACGTTTCTATCTCCAAGTCAATGGGAATCTCGACTGGCTTATCAACAACCTCTCCACCAGGAGCGATTATCAGACCCTTTTCCCAATATGCAAGTACGTCTAGCCTTCTTGCATCAGCGTTATCAACTACACTCTCAGAGAAAATAAATGCATTTTCGTCTTCATCGAATGTAGCAACGGCATCTGTGAAGTCATCCTTGTTCATTGCGCCGAAATAGATGTCCTGACCATCGAGGGAACCCATGTACTGTCCCATTTCGAAGATGACATCATCGCCCTTAAAGGTGCCCTTCACATAAGCATTAGGCAAATAATAGCTCAGGCCAGAGATGTAAACATCGTCGTCGCCATCCCATATAACCTCTACGGTTCTGGTAACATTGCCGCCCTTGCTGTTTGTGCCTTCCAGTGTAAAGTACTCCACTTCACCGTCTGCAGGAGGAGTAACCACCTGAGGAGCCTTAGCCGGAGACTTCGCTGCAGCGCGACGACCAGTATTGTTCTGCGGGTTCACAGCCAAAGCAGACTTGAAACTATTCTGCTTCATCAACTGGAACTTCGCTTCACGATTGAAAGCAAATCTCTTCTCAACAGGAATCGACTTCTGTGCAAAGCCGACAGATGAAAAGAGGACTGCCATCAGCATAAGAGTAAAAACTTTGATCCTCATAATGCGTAAATTTAAGTTAATGAATAAATGTTTTATAGAATATTATAATAAGTCGTTATTGACATTATCAGTTACCTGCTGTGAGAGAGAACGTTGTTTCTCCTTCAAGAGCCTGGAACAGAACCTCAGTCGGCACGAAATTGCTATTGGGCGTCATCTGGTATGTGCCAGCCAAGGCTGCGCCAAACTCACGCACTAAAGCAATAACCTCTGCATTGTGTTTCTTCATCTCATTGTCGAGGATGGCATCTTCAGCACATGCAATTGTCATTTGCCCTAAAGCAGGAACACTGCGACTCAGCTCCATACCACCTTGACCTCTTTTGGTTCTACTTATCTTCCACTCCATAACAAGACCCGTCACATTGTTAGCATTGGTAGTCTTACCTATGCCAAGACGAATCAGCGAGTAATTCTTGTTCTCAGCTGTCAACGCAGCATTCAATTGATCATACAATGCCTTCAAGTCGTCGGACAAGGACTCTGCATCCATCCACATAATTGCAGTGCTTTCTGCCAAAGAACTGTCCCAAGTGGCAATGATACGAACACTACCATCTTCGTTGACAAGAGCCGAACCGTCTTCATTCATTTTGAATTCCTGGAAGACATGGCCAGCAATAGTATCAGGCCTTTCGTTGCGGAATCCTGTTGGCGTGAAGCAACATGAAAGGGAGTCAATCCTCAGAGGATTCTTCACACGATCAGAGATACGATAACGTCCGTCGCGCAGACCGACGCAATACATGGTCTCGTCTTCTGTAGTTATGTAATAAGAATCGATAGCATCGCTGGTAATGAGATCCTTCATTGCCTTCGTGTCAGCAATGTAGGTTTGCCAGTCACGATCAGCCTTCACCAAGCGAATCAAAGCATCGTAGCGCTCGCCACGGCAAATAATCTCGTCCTCTTTCATTGACATCACGACAAGATTCTGGTCGCCTTGCATACCTTCACCATCCTTCAAGAGAAGCTCTGGAGCTGCCCAATAGGCAACAGGATCGACGAAAGGAGTGAGCACATTGTTCCATGTGTTGAAAGCAAGTACAAGGCCATCCTCGCGAATAAGCTCGTAAAGGCTTGCATGCTCAGTATATTTGCCTGCATTACCATCACGCAGATAGCGATGGTCGCCTGCAAGTGTTACTTTGCCGCCCTTCTCAAACCTTGCAAAAAGGTTGAAGCCTTCGAAGACTGCCACACCTTTACCTGTGTGATACTGCATCACCCAGCCTTCAGGTGCATTCACAAGAATCTCCTGCAACCTCTCAGCATTATGCTCAATGCGCAGAGCCGCACTCTCATCAAAGAGGTCTGCCTCTTCGAAACGGGAACAGCCCGCAAGTGCAATGGTGGCCAAAGCCACACTCATTGTGATATATCTAATGTCTTTCATCATAGTCTTTCTTTATTTGAGCTCGTAAATGGTAACATCCTTGAGGTAATCATTAATCTTATTCTGGCGATCTACGACCTCACGGCGAAGGGTAAAGGCATAAAGACCCCAGTTATCTGTGTACCACTTTGTAGCAATATCCAGTTTCTTCAGTAAGGAGTTGATACCCGTTAAGTCATCATCGGAGGAAATCTTTACCCAAGGAAGGAAGTCGTTCTTGAACGATGTGAACTTACGGAACTCTTTATACTTGTACTGATCAACGTAGTCTGTAGCTTCCTTGTTGACGACCTGATAAGCATCACCTAACAAACGATGTTCGTCAAGCACATAACGTTCCGTAGACTCGTATTCGCCAGTCTGGTCGTTATACTCCGACTCTTCGTAGAGTGTGAAGTCATTCCAATGAGATTTGGGTGCATCCAAATCAATGTCAAGAGAGTCAATGAGCTCAAGGATATCTTCCTTGTCGCCCTGTCGCACACCCATAGCAGCAGCATTGATGATGCGGTTCATCCAACGATGCTTGGTGTCGGTGATGATGCAGGAAAGCGTCTCCACAAAGTCCTCATATGTAGCAGAAGAAGCATAGTGTGTTGTATAGCCATGTTGGTGTGTCCATACAGAGTCACGATCCTGCCAGTTGATGGGGTCATAACTGCCAGACGTCACTTGTCCGAAGGTAACGGGATAGGACTTTGTCTGGTGCAAGATATGAGAGAACTCATGGTGCATGGTGTGGAAGTACCTCTCATTCAGTACGCTCACGTCTTCGCCTGCATAAACAACTCCTTCGCTATAAGGCTTCATCTCATTGACGTTGTAAAGTGTAATCTTCACACCACCGGATGCTGTACCCAGCACCTCAGTACCAGTTGTGGGACTGTAACCCGACGAACCGATGAAGTGAAAAATGCGAGGACCATATTTCTTCATGAAGTCATCGCCAGAAAACTTGGTATAGACATCATAGAACAAATAGCGGATGAAGTGGGCCAAAAGCTGCGAACGATTGTAGTCGGCTGGCGTCAACTGGAAATTCAAGTCGGAAGCCGACAAGTCGAAGCGGTACTTCACATCAACATTGTATGGAACCACGAAGTTATCGTAGAGCCACTGGTCGAACTCGTAGGTCGCTTTCGTAGGATCAACAGCCGGAACGTTCGTATCGAAGATAGAGTCCGTAAAGTCATCCTCACGGCGACAAGAGGAGAATACAGCTACAATTGCTGCTATACCTATTATATATAAAATCTTTTTCATCATCTTCCTCATTATAAGTTAGCGTTTTGCTCCAAGTCATTGTCCTTAGGCTCATTATCTACAGGCATAGCCTGCATACCGCTGTCATCTTGTCCGCCCATAACCTGAGTACGGTTGTTGCGAGGATAACCAGCCTCGATGACATTCTGCGGAATCTGCAGGACACGACGAGGATCGTTCCAACGGAGATAATCATGATGGATATCATCCTCCTTCGGGTCGCGATAAGCATGGTGAACAGTAATGCCATAACGCTTAATGTCGAACCAACGCAAACCCTCAAACATCGTCTCTATACGACGGAAGTGGAGGATACAGTGTATCATACGCTTTGCGTCGTCGGAGAGATCATCATATGTCCACTCAGGGCTCATATCGGAGGGATGCAAGTCACTGACATAGATATTCTTACTATGGTCTCCTTTATACTTGCTGTTGATGCCTTCTTGTGTCAAAGGCTCATCAACCATGTGAGAAGCAGTCCAGAAACCAAGGTCTGCAAGTGCCTTGTCGGTCTGACCGAGATAAACTTCTGCCTCAGCACGACAGAGTAATGTTTCCTCTGCAGTGAAAGGCTGATAGAGAATGTGGACATAACCGATACCGGCTATCTTATCAGTATATTCGAAATACTCATACACACGGAACAGCCAAGAGCCATACTCCGAGCCTGCACCCCAACGATAGATCTTGCCGTCGAATGCTTTGAGACGACCTGACCAGTTGGGACCACCACCTTCGTAAAGGATATCCTGAATGTTGTCCACCTTCTCTGCTGCACTACCCTTGTTAATAGCATAACGGCAAGCAGAAAGCATACGGTCGAACAACGAATAAGTTGCCTGCAGCAAGTAGTTGCAAGGAGCGGTCTCGTCGTTGAAGTCATTGAGCAAGGTGTTGATAGTGTTGGCACTCATCGTGGCCCACTTGCGCAAAGAAGCTGCAGGATTGGTTCCCAATGCTGCTGTTGCATACTTCACACACTTCTCATAGTCGCGCTTGTAGAGGTAGAAGCGAGCTGCCAAAGCATTAGCGGCATTACGGTTGAAGTGATATGCAGGCACCTTGTACTTAGCGTCATCAATGAGGTCAATGCCTTCCAAGATGTCTTGTTCGATAAGACGATAAACCTCAGCCACGCTCTTGCGATACCTAGGATTACTGTAATCGATGGTGACAGTCTTTTCTGCCTCACTGACATAAGGGATACCTACATCATTTGAACTCTGTGCTTCATCCTTGTAAGCTTCGGCAAACACGTTGACAAGTACAAAATGGAGATAGGCACGCAAGAGGTGAGCCTCGCCCCATGAATGAGCCAACTCGCGATCGTGTGCAGGGTCGTTGCTCATCTCGAGCATAGCCTCAATAGCATGATTGGCTACGGCAATGCCCTGATAATATGCTTCCCAAACGGTATAAGGCGTGTCGTCTTCACCTGTGCTGTAGTTGTCGATGTCTTCCCACTCGAATGCCTGCTCGTGGAACTTCGCATAAGCATCATTATGGGTAGCAGGAACGCAAACATTGTTATCAACCAGATTGTCGCCACTGAGTTCACAGATAACGGCAGGAACGCTAACGGGATAACCCGACGTGAGCAACTGTCGAATCTTTTCAGGAGAAGAAGTTATCTCCGTGCGGTTGTCTGGAGCCTCGTCGAGTGCTGTGCAGGAGCACACAGTCATAATGCTGAAAAGGCAGAGAACGAAGAGGCTATATATATTTCTATTCATATCTTTCATCTTTCTTATTTCTTTTCATTAAAAGCCTAAACGCACGGTAGCGGTAAACTGCTTGGAAATAGGAGCAGCCACACCGCCAGAGTTAATGAACTCAGGATCTTGTCCGTTCAACTTCTTGTCGGCATAGAGCAGACAGAGGTTTGTGGCAGCAACTTTCAGAGAAGCACGATTGATGAACGTTGTCTTCTTGAGCCACTCATCGGGCAGGATATAAGTAAGAGCCACTTCCTTCAGACGAATGAAGTCACCATTTGCAATGCGCTCTGTAGAATAGTTGTAGGCATTGTAAGCCGTACGCATTGTGTAAGAGCCATAACGGTCAATCTGGTTGCGAGAAGCGATGACGGGGATATTGGTCACAGCTTCATCACCTGCCATCATCCAACGATTCTTGAACTCGCGAGGAAGTGTCGAGAGGTCACTGTAAGCAGACGAGAAGACCGGATCGAGACGAACCACATTACCACCTGCATAGGTAAGGAAGAGGTCGAGAGAGAGGCTACCCCAATTCTTGCTCTTATAGCTGAGGGTATTATTGAACGAACCATAGAAGGTGGGGTCAGAGGGTCCTTCATATACGAGGAAGTCTTCCAAACCTTCTGTTTCCTGAAAGTTCACGTCGCCCACAGTCTTGTTGCCGGCTTCATTGTAAACCTGAGGCAGACCTTCTGAGTTGAGTCCTGCAAACTGATAGCTGAAGATAGAGCGGACGGGATAACCCTCAATGGCATAACCCTGACCTGTTACAAGGTCAACGGCACGACTTGCTACCTCAAGAGAGGTAATCTTGTTCTTTGCCTTTGAGAAGATGAAGTCGGAAGTCCACTTGAAACCAGCCTTATCAATATTGACGGTAGAGAGACCAAGCTCTACGCCGTGCGACTCCATGTCTGCCACGTTGGCATACTTGGCAATCTCACCACCGGCACCCTGAGTATAGGTACGACCAATCAGGTCATAGTTGTTACGACCATAAATGTCGAATGTCAGGGCTATACGCTCTTTCAGGAAACTCATGTCGATACCGAAGTTCCATTCATGCTTCTTCTCATAAGTCAGTTCCGAGTTACCAAGAGAGGAGATATAAATCTGCGATTCTGCAGCAGAGGTGAAGGGACGCCAAGAGTTCTTCGTCATGAAGATAGCCTCGGCATTAGTTACCCAAGATGGACCTGTATCAGCAGTCAGAGAATAACTACCGCGGAACTTCACCTGAGAGAGCCAAGACTTGGTGCTTTCCATGAACTTCTCATTGGTAAGGTCGTAAGAGGCGGAAATGTTCCAAGTGGGAAGCCAACGGCTCTGACGGCTCTTACCGAGACGGTTGGTACCTTCGTAGCGAAGTGTACCGTTCAGGGTGTAGCGCTGATCGTAGTTGTAGTTCACCTGACCATAATAAGCCAGAGTGTTCGTCAGCGTGTACGATTCTCCGAAGTACTCGGTGTTCTCCTCGTTCATCTGCTTGAGCCAGAGGTACGGTGTATAGGTGATGCCACCATTGTCGAACTGATAGCCCCAGCCTGTCCAGGTTGTTGCCGTACGACGAACTGTCGAGTACTCGGTTCCCACCATGCCATTGAGAGTGTGCAAATCGTTGAACACATTGTTGTAGCTTGTCATGAAGCGGAAAGTATTCGAGCGCATATTGTCGTCGTACTGATACTTGATACCGCCTTCAGGCAAGATGGATTCGGGCAGAGCCAGCTCGTTGTCAGGATCGGTATAGAGCAAGCTGTTGTTGTCGCGAATGGTGGAGTTGTCGTCCTGCTCATCCACACCAGCACGATAAGCATTAGCCTGATTGGCCTTGTCCATTACATTGTGCTGACGCTTGGTGTGTGAGATACGCGACGAAACAAGTCCGTTCAAGCGCCAAGCCTTAGAGGGTTTGTACTCCAACTCACCGCGGAACATCAGCTCTGTCACGTTGATGTCGTTGTAGTTGTACTCCAACTCATCGAAGATGTTGAAGCCCGTATAGAAGCGGGTGTAGTTGATGTTGGGGTCGAGACAGCGGCTCGTGTTCATCGCATAGCTGAAGGGGTTGATGTCGAAGTCACGCTTCACCTCACCCGTCACAACGTCGGTGGTGCGGTTCAACGAACCTGGAGCCTCCTGCTTACGGTAGCTTCCTTGAGCAGCCAGTTTCACAGCGAGCAACTCTGCGCCCTTCTTACCTTTCAGGATGTCGTAAGAAGTATTGCCGTTGAAGGTGTAGCGGTTCACGCTGCTGCGGTTGACGAACTGCCCAGGGTCAGTAAGAACAGACATCGAGAAGTAGGTCTGCGAACGGTCTGTACCGCCACTTACG
Organism: Bacteroidaceae bacterium; assembly: GCA_017557475.1. The sequence goes on along the minus strand of JAFYYO010000101.1, from coordinate 142 downwards.
CTGACTGAATGGTTCATCTGCACCTTGTTGGTGAACAGGAGATCGAACCAGTCGGTGTTGCGGAACTCGGCTACCTGCAGGTAGGCATTACGAGCGGCTTCTGTGTTCTGCAAGCCATAAGTGCCTGTCACAGGGTCGTATG
>JAFYYO010000100.1 GCA_017557475.1 Bacteroidaceae bacterium | reverse complement strand
TCTTCGAACAATACCCTGATTTCGACGACCTCGACGATGAGTTCATCGAGATGGAAGAAGAGGTGACGGACATCATAGCCCACTATGTGGACGATAACTTAGAGAGGTTCATCTCCATTGGGAGTTAAAGAAGTTAAGGGAGTTAAAGGAGTTAAAGATGGCTAAGACGCTGATTCCCAATAAGGGAACTAACATAAACATCAAGAACAAACGAGCCGAGTTCGACTACTTATTGCTCGACCAATATACTGCAGGCATCGTTCTTACGGGTACTGAAATCAAGAGTATCCGCAAAGGAAAAGCGAGTCTTGTGGACACATATTGTTATATAATAGGTGGCGAAGTGTGGGTGAAGAATATGTATATCGCGCAATACGAGCAAGGTTCATACAATAACCATATGGAAAGGCGTGACCGTAAGCTCCTCCTCAACCGCAAAGAGATTCGCAAGATGCAGCAGACGGTCAAGTCTCCAGGCTTTAGCATCGTCCCAACTCTCCTGTTTGTCGATGAGAACGGACGAGCCAAACTCGACATCTATATTGCTCGAGGCAAGAAGGAATACGATAAGCGCGAGACTCTCAAGGAGAAAGAAGACAGGAGAGCAATTGACCGTCAGTTCAAGAAAGACTACTAATGCGAGACAGATATACTCAAATAAAGAACGAAACCGAGTTGGCTCAATTGCTTGAGCAGCCAGAAGAGGAACTGAGACGATATGCCTTTCAGAACCTCAACTTCTGCGCTTTGGAAGAGCTTTCGCTAAGGCATATCTATCGCGAATGCCTTTTCCTGAGTTGTCGTCTGCCGATGGGACTCAAGCGACAGTCAAAGGATTGTCTCTTCTTGCCCAATATGGGCGAGGAGTTCGGCTTTCCCAATCATCTCTATTCACCAGAAGAACTCTACGAAGGCTTTGACCCTGAGCATCCGGAAAGCTACGAGAAATGCTATGATGGGCGTGTTTATCGGCACTACTTGAAGAAGGGAAAGTATGCGACAGACATTAAGGAAACGCTGGCGAGAACGCTTCATGACCACTCGATAAGCGATTGTCTGCAGGACTTTCTCTCGCGTTTCGATGAACATAAACTCGTCGGAGTGATGGGAGGACATGGGCTTTCGAGGCTAGATCAGGCTTATCTCCAAGTGGTTCGACTAAGCAAACGATTGGCTGAAGCAGGTTTCCTGATGATTTCAGGTGGCGGTCCTGGGGCAATGGAGGCAACGCATTTGGGCGCTTGGATGGCTGGTAGAAGCGAAGAAGAGCTGCAGGAAGCACTCTCCATTCTGTCTGTGGCGCCTCTTTATACTGACAAGCTTTGGCTCTCAACTGCATGGGAAGTCCACAATCGCTTCCCCAATCTGGGTTACGAAAGTCTTGGCGTTCCCACTTGGCTTTATGGTCATGAGCCTTCCACACCACTTGCCACACACATCGCTAAGTACTTCGAGAACAGCATTCGCGAGGACGGCATCCTCTCTATCTCAAAAGGAGGAATCATCTACACTCCCGGAAGTGCAGGGACTCTGCAGGAGGTCTTCCAAGAAGCGGTGCAGAACCATTATCTCACCTTTGGTTACGCTTCCCCAATGGTCTTTATGGGCAAGAAGTTTTGGACAGAGGAAGTGCCCGTATGGCCTTTGATTATGGACCTTGTTGAAAAGGGTAGATACAAGAATCTCATCCTCTGTTTGACAGACGATGCTGGTGAAGCGCAACGAGTTCTTGAAGGAAACTAAAAGGGCGCACTGGTGATGTGATGAAACTCCGAAAAACAGGTTTTGAGGGTTCGCTGCCTTTGTAATCCATCTAACCATATTGGGATGGCCCGCCATTAGCATACGAAACAGTTCTCGGTAATAAAATGTAAATTGATGAGTATCCCGATCAAACCAGTACGCCCGTATGATGTCTGCGTCCTGCACGCTGCAAGACCATTTCGGACTTCAATGATACTGCAAAAATAGGTATTCTTTTCTTATTCTGCAAGCTTTTTTACATTTTTCTTTCTCTTAGCTTGTCTTTTTCTTCAAATCTTTCTAATTTTGTTAAGGAAAACGCAAGAAAACGCACTTATGACTCTTAATTTCTCGATAGAATACAGGACCGAGTGGGGACAGAACGTGGAAGTGGAGCTTTGCTTCCTCTCTTCAGAGGGCAAAACACACTGGCAACGCATTCCTCTCGAAACGGATGACGGCCTGATTTGGAAGGGGTTGTGCACACTTAAGGCAAGGAGCAAGCAGTTCGAATACAAATATATAATAACGGCCGAAGGTGAGGTCGTGAGGAAAGAATGGGACGTTGTTCCTCGACTTTTCCCTGCTGATGATGCCCGCACTTACTTCTTCATCGACCATTGGCGCGATATTCCCGAGGCTTCTCATTGCTATACAGATGCCTATCAGGTTGCTTCTGGACTGAATAAACTGCCGGAAACTTCCGTGGCGCTCTTCCCTAGAACCTATCTTTTCCGCATTCAGGCTCCTCAACTTGCCAAAGGTGAACGAGTCGCTCTTGTGGGAGACCAACCGACTTTGGGCAATTGGGATGTGGAACGAGCCTTGCCGATGGTGCCTTCTGGAAAGCAGGAATGGCTTCTTTCGATTAGTGGCGACGGATTGAGACTCCCGTTCCAATATAAATATGTGGTAATAGGGGAGAATCGAAAAATTAAATGGGAGGACGGTCCTAACAGGCAAAGTCCTGAATCTCAACTCACCATTTTTGATTCCAAATGGGTATTTTCTCTTTCCGATGGCGAGATAAGATTGGGGACTTCACATTGGAAAGTGGCTGGACTTGTTGTGCCTCTCTTCTCTCTTCGCTCGGAAGGCAGTCAGGGAGTAGGGGACTTTGGCGACCTCAAAGAGATTGCCGATTGGGTTGCATCTGCAGGAATGCATGCCGTTCAACTCCTTCCTATCTATGACACTATGCAGGAAGGCAAAGAGACAGACAGCTATCCTTATAATGCAATAAGTGTTCATGCCCTGCATCCCATATATGCTGACCTTCGACAGTTGCCGCTTTCGGACAAGAAGAAACTCGCTTCCTTCCAGAAGAAATGGCAGAAACTGAATGCTCTTCCTGCTCTTGATTATGTGGAAGTCATCAAGTTGAAGGTCGAGTATCTGCATCTTCTTTATGAGGAGCAAAGGGAGAGTGTCTCTCAGAAGGCTGACTATCAGTCCTTCATCAAAGATAATGCTGAGTGGTTGCAGCCGTACCAGGCCTTCTGTCATCTGCGAGA
>JAFYYO010000099.1 GCA_017557475.1 Bacteroidaceae bacterium | reverse complement strand
CTCTTCAACTGCCTCTCGAGCGCTAAGGCGCAGGCAGCTAATTTCCCTTTCTGCACCATAGATGCCCAGCTCGGACAGGTCACCGTGCCCGATGAGCGACTGACCAAGCTCGCCGAACTCGTACACCCCGGACGCATCGTTCCCGCCGTTTGTGATATTGTCGATATCGCAGGTCTCGTAAAGGGTGCTAGCAAAGGCGAAGGCCTCGGCAACCAGTTCCTCGCCAACATCCGCGAATGCGATGCCATCATTCACGTGCTACGTTGTTTTGATAACGACGGCATCGTGCATGTTGACGGCAGTGTAGATCCTGTTCGCGACAAGGAGATTATCGATGCTGAGTTGCAAATCAAAGACCTCGAGACCATCGAGAACCGCATTAAGAAGGTGGAGAAACAGGCTCGTGTGGGCGGCGACAAGCAAGCCAAAGTGGAACTTGACGTGTTGCTCAAGTATCAGGAGGCATTGAACAAAGGACTGAGTGCCCGAACTGTCTCCTTCGATACAGAAGATGAGCTTGCTGCTGCCAGCGGCCTCTTCCTGCTCACCACGAAACCCGTGCTCTATGTCTGCAACGTCGATGATGCTTCAGCAGCCACAGGCAACGCCTACACGGAAGCCGTCAAGAAAGCCATCGAGGGCGAGGATGCAGAGATGTTGATTATCTCGGCACAGACCGAAGCTGACATCGCCGAACTGGAGACCTACGAGGAGAAGCAGATGTTCCTCGAGGATCTCGGCCTTTCGGAAAGCGGCTGCAACCGCCTCATCAAAGCCATCTACCACCTGCTCACCCTCCAGACCTTCATCACAGCAGGCGAGATGGAAGTGAAGGCCTGGACTTTCCGCCGCGGATGGAAAGCTCCGCAGTGTGCGGGTGTCATCCACACCGACTTCGAGAAGGGTTTCATCCGTGCAGAGGTTATCAAATACGAGGACTACATCCACTACGGCTCGGAAGCCGCCGTCCGCGAAGCCGGCAAGATGAGTGTGGAAGGAAAAGACTATGTGGTGCAGGACGGCGACATCATGCATTTCCGTTTCAACGTTTAGCGTTGAATCGGAAATGAAGATTAAGGATTAAAGATTAAGGCTTGTTACAAAACAGTAAGGCTGTGAAACCAAAGTGGAAGAGTTTTATTACAGGAAGTTAGAGGTTTATAAACAGGCTAAAACTTTATCCCATGAGGTGTGCAAACTCATTAAGACTTATCCTGCTGACGAACGTTTTGGTTTATGCGACCAACTACGTAGAGCCGTGATGTCAATTCCTATTAATATTGCCGAGGGATTCGGTAGATTTTCTGCTAAAGAAAAAGCTCACTTCATACAAATAGCTTATGGTTCACTCAACGAAGTCATGTGTGAATTGGAGTTATCACAGGATGAGAACTATATCAGCGAAGAACAGTTGAAAGAATTTGAAAAACAAATAAGGCCCCTTAGCAAACAATTGGCAGCTCTCCATAAATCTATAATAACTAACGGAGATTACAATCCCACACAAACAAACCTTAATCCTTAATCTTTAATCCTTAATCTGAAAAATGTTCCATTTTCAATTCATAACTTGGAACCCTGACATTGTTGCCCTCGACTTGGGCTTCATTGCAATTCGCTGGTACTCGTTGTGCTGGGCGATTGGACTTGTGTCTGTGTTTCTGCTCATGCACAAGTTGTATCGTCAGCAGAAGATAAGTGAGGAGCAGTTCGACCCGATGTTCATGTACTGCTTCCTCGGCATTCTGATTGGGGCAAGACTGGGGCATTGCCTGTTCTACGAACCAGGCTATTATCTGTCGCACCCCATTGAGATGTTGCTGCCTTTCCGCAATGTACCAGGCAAAGGCTGGACGTTTACCGGCTACGAAGGGCTCGCCAGTCACGGCGGTACGCTTGGCCTCATGATAGCACTTTGGCTATATGCCAAGCATGTGAAGCTGCGCTTCCTGCACGTCCTCGACAATGTCGCCATCGTCACACCCATTTGTGCTTGTGCCATAAGACTGGGCAACCTGATGAACTCAGAGATAATTGGAAGACCAACAGACCTGCCTTGGGCATTCATCTTCGAACGCGTCGATATGCTCCCCAGGCATCCTGGGCAGCTCTACGAGGCAATCTGCTACGCCATCTTCTTCGGCATTCATTGGTTCTTCTACCGTCGTTATCCACAAAAGGTGGGTAGCGGTTTCTTCTTCGGACTCTGCCTGTTCCTCATCTTCACAAGTCGTATCTTCATCGAATACACTAAGGAGAATCAGGAAGCCTTCGAGGAAGGTATGCTGCTGAACATGGGACAGTTGCTCTCCATCCCCTTTGTTGTGCTCGGACTGTACTGGATGTTTAGATCTTCAAGCGCAGCTGAAAAGACAAATCATTCTTCCAAGGACTGAGGATTGTCTGTAGTCCTGTGCCTTGCTCATCTCGATCGAAGTAGCGAAGCAGGCTGTAACGTCCTTCGAGCCACAACTTTTCATTCTTGCTTTTCCAACGACAAGTGAGGACGCCAAGCATTCCGTGTCCGCTATAAGAGGCAGAAGAAATGCTGCTATAAAGAGCCGGCGATTGGAGATAAATGCGGCTAAGATAGTCGTCGGTATTGAAGTAACCAAGCTGGCCGTTGAAAGTCAGGTTCGGCTTCGAAAGCATATATCGGGCATTTTGACTCAAGAGGAAGCCGTTGCTGCCTAATACATTATGATAATAGCCTGTTGTCTGCAAGCGCCAATGACTCGATGGTTCGCAAGTCCATTGCAGTTTCACGCGATGATGCGGCTCCATCACATCGCCGTTCTCCTTGCGTTTCAACTGATAACGAGCCAACAAAGCATGCTGTTTTGAAAGGGTATAAACACCTTGCAGCATGAACTCCTGACCTGTGCTGCTGTGTGTCATGCGATAGCGCGGCCAGGGATGATGGAAGAAATCGGCATAAGTGGTCAGTTGAAGTCCCGTCAGAGGCTCTGCCTGCAAATGAAGAAGCACGCCACTCTCGTTCTGCGCATTGCTGTTCTCGGCAAGCGAACTGCTGTAGAACGAGTAATATTGATAGGCATAGAAGCGTTGGATGGCTGAAAGGATATAGTTCCGTCCAATCGTCCACGAAGCGCGATTGATGGTTGCGAAACCGCCTCCGGCAGAGCTATAAGCAGTCTCTCCGGCCAAGGAAAGGCGGTAACGAGTGTAGCCATAGTTCACGCCAGCAACGCCAAAGGAACTTCCTTTCGGATAAATCGCCCTGTATTGTTGAGTGCCAGGATTGAGCGTTCTGTCGAACTTCTGCCAATAACCCGTCGCTCCAAGGTGGAAGCCTTTGTTGTACCACTCAATGTTGCCGCCAAGCACACTACTGCCCACATTCCTTCGTCGCTCCCATTCCGAGGCAGTTCGATGATAACCATCAGTTCGCAAAGTCTGTACTTCTCCTTTGTTTGTCAAGGTTGCATCGCGCTTTCGATATGAGCCGAAGGCACTCAAACGCAGATGCTTGGACAAAGACAACGTGACAGCTGCACCGCGAAGGAAGTTCGTCTCGTCCATTCCTGTCATAGGTCGGATGCCGCCTTGCGTTTTAAGTGTTGGTGTGCTCTTGCTGTTCCAAATGCTTCCGCCCAGCACCAAGCCCTCACCAAAGCCGATACGATAGTCGCCGACTATGGCTCTGTCTAAGATGCCGACATCATGCAGCATCGCATAAGCCCCGTAGCTGTCGTAGAAGCGCTCGCCTGCATCTTTCTCCATTCGCAGTCCTGCCTGAAAATGCTTGCTGTTGCCTATCTGATAACGAATGCGATGATAGAGCGCATCTCCACGATAACCATTCT
>JAFYYO010000013.1 GCA_017557475.1 Bacteroidaceae bacterium | reverse complement strand
GCGAGGCAAAAGGATGATGTTCGAGGGAAGCTTCGGAACACGCTATGTGACCTTCGAACTCGATGATTGGGCGTTCACGGAGCAGTCCGCGAAGCAAAAACTCCTGCGCCATTTTGAGGTGAAGAACCTGAAGGGTTTTGGAGTGGAGCACATGCAAAGCGGCGTCATAGCTGCTGGTGTTATCCTGCAATATATGGAAATGACGCAGCACCAGCAGCTCGGCCACATCACCTCTCTGCGCCGCATCGAGGAAGACCGCTTTGTGCGTCTCGACAAGTTTACAGTCAGAAACCTCGAGTTGATAAGCAGCATGAACGAAGGCGGCATTTCGCTCCTCGATGTTATCGACAAGACGGTGACTCCGATGGGTGCTCGAATGCTGCATCGATGGATGCTCTTCCCCCTGAAAGACCCTGCTCAGATAAGCAAAAGGCAAGATGTCGTCGAGAGTTTCTTCCGCAATCCCGATACGAGAGAGGCAGTTTTGGAGCCGCTCCAAACAGTTGGCGACCTCGAGCGCATCATTTCGAAGGTGAGTGCGAGACGTGTTTCGCCAAGAGATATCGTGCAGTTGCGAGTGGCTTTGCAGGCAGTTGAATCGATAAAGACAACGTGCTGCGAAGCCGAAGATAACACGCTTCGTGAGATAGGTCAGCAGCTCGAACTTTGTGCCGAGATACGCGACAGGATTGCTCGCGAAGTGCGTCCCGACTGCCCGTTGCTCGTCGCGAATGGTGGTGTCATCATGGATGGTGTGGATGCGGAACTCGACGAGTTGCGCAAGATGGCGTATCAGGGCAAGGGCTACTTGCTGGAGATGCAGCAAAGAGAAATCGAGGCGACGGGCATCCAAAGCTTGAAAATCGGCTACAACAACGTGTTTGGCTATTACCTCGAGGTGCGCAACACCTATCGCGATCAAGTGCCTGCCGACTGGATTCGAAAGCAGACACTGACTCAGGCGGAACGCTATATCACCCAGGAACTCAAGGAGTACGAGGAGAAAATCATGGGTGCGGAGGAACGCATCCTTGTCCTCGAGGCCCAACTCTTCGACCGTCTCATCACGGCACTTGCAGAGTATGTGACGCCCATACAGAAGGACGCGTCGCTGCTTGCCCAGCTCGATTGCCTCCTGTCCTTCGCTCAGAGTGCTGAGGAGAATCGTTATATCCGTCCAATCGTCGATGATAGCGACGTCATAGACATCAGGGGAGGGCGTCATGCGGTTATTGAAAAGCAGCTCCCAGTCGGGGAGCGTTACATCGCGAACGACGTCTTTCTCGACACCCAGACGCAGCAAATCATCATCATTACCGGCCCGAATATGGCTGGTAAGAGTGCTCTTCTTCGTCAGACGGCACTCATCACCCTGCTCGCTCAAATGGGTAGTTTCGTGCCGGCCGACAGCGCACGAATCGGTTATGTTGACAAAATCTTCACGCGAGTCGGGGCAAGCGACAACATCAGCATCGGCGAGAGTACCTTCATGGTTGAGATGAACGAGGCTGCAGGCATCCTGAACAACCTCTCGGAGCGCAGTCTTGTGCTCTTCGACGAACTCGGCAGAGGCACGAGCACCTACGATGGAATCTCGATTGCATGGGCCATCGTCGAGTACATTCATGAGAATAACAGGGGACACGCCCGCACGCTCTTTGCCACGCACTATCATGAGTTGAACGAGATGGAGCGCTCTTTCTCCCGCATCAAGAACTTTAATGTGAGCGTGAAGGAAGTCGATGGCAAGGTTATCTTCTTGCGCAAGCTCGAACGAGGCGGGTCGGAGCACAGCTTTGGCATACATGTGGCGAAGCTCGCAGGCTTGCCCAGAGCCATTGTAGCAAGGGCAAACGTCATCCTGAAGGAGCTCGAGGGAGCCGGCGGACACCATAATCTGGGGGCAAGAGACAACAGACAACAGTCAACAGACAACGGAGTGCAGCTCAACTTCTTTCAGCTCGACGACCCTGTCCTCTGCCAGATTCGCGACGAGATACTCGGTCTGGACATCAACAACCTGACTCCCTTCGAGGCACTCAGCAAGCTGAACGACATCAAGAAACTGGTGAAGGGATAGAGTTATGTGCATGATGTCGTTTCAAAGAAAATGTTAGGGGAGTTTTTCCCACGCGTGGGACGAGCTTTTCCCACCGGTGGGAAGACCTTTTCCCACGTGTGGGAAAAACTAACATACCACAGCTATTTGTAAAACATACCCAGATAAGTCATAGAGACTAACACCATTATTAAACACTTCTAACCTGCCAAAAGTAAATGGAAGACAGAATCCAACGAGCAGTAGAGCTTTTCATGCAGGGCTACGGCTGCTGCCAGAGTGTAGTTTGTGCCTTTTCAGACCTCTATGGATTGGACGAAGAGATGGCGCTCAGGATTAGTGCCGGCTTCGGTGGAGGCGTGGGAAGGATGCGGATGATGTGCGGAACAGTCTCCGCTTTGGTGATTCTCGCGGGCTTGGAGCGCGGGCAGACTCAGGGCGAAGACCGTGAAGGAAAGGCTGCTTGCTATCAGCTCGTTCGCCAACTTCTCGAGACGTTCAAGCAGAGAAACGGCAGTATTATCTGTGCCGAACTGCTTCAAATGCAAGGGGTTAAGGCAGAGACCAACACGGCTCAGCCCGACGAGCGCAATGCCGAATACTACCGCATCCGCCCCTGTGCCCGCAAGGTAGAGAGTGCGGCACGTGTCTTTGCAGAATATTTGGAAGGTCAGAACACATAATATAATAAGGTATATGAAAAAACAACTATTATTAGCAGTCATGATGCTCTGCGCTCTTGCCTGCAACGCACAGAAGCCTGTTGGCACACTCATCGAGAGTCCTCAATCTCCTGGATGGGAGTTATCATCTTGGATAAGTGCCAAAGATGCACAAGTCGTCACGGGACAAGTTCACGACGGCACAAGGGCAGCCGACGGCGCAAGCTGGTTCGTCAGCAAACCTCGCAATGAGAAGAAGGTCAAAAAGGCCGTCTGGATGACCTCCGCTCTTGGCACCTACGAGCTTTACGTCAATGGTCAGCTCGTCGGAGAAGAGGTCTTGAAGCCCGGCTTCACACATTATGAGAAGACGAAAATCATCTATTCCTACGACATCACAAAGGCCTTCCGATGCGGCAAAGGACAGGAGAACGAGCTTGCTGTGCAGGTCACTCCGGGCTGGTGGGCAGACAAGATTGTCACGCCTGGCGGTCACGACGGCATGATTGGCAAGAAAGTCGCTTTCCGAGGCGTGCTCGAGTTGACCTACGATGACGGCTTGAAAGGATATTTTCCCACGAGCCAGTACCATTGGAAGGCAGGTGTGGCAGGTCCCGTCACACATGCCGCCATCTTCGACGGCGAGGACTATGATGCCCGCCTGCCGCAAGGGTGGGAGAGTGCGACGTCTTTCAAAGAGCCGGAAATCAACGAGGAGTTTCAAGGAAAGGCATTCCCGACAGGCGGTGCAGAGATTTATCTTCGCCACGACCTCGCGCTTTCTCCCGTCAAAGCCTACACTTGGAAAGGCACAACAGGCGCAACCGACGACCAGTACGGCAAGGTCAACCTCGTCCAGGAATATGCTTCGGGACAGATCATCACGGTTCATCCGGGCGAGACACTCGTGGTGGATTTCGGTCAGAACGCTTCCGCAGTACCCGCCTTCGAGTTTAAGGCAAAGGAAGGTACCGTGCTGACTTGCCTTCCTTCGGAGCTTCTGAACGACGGCAACGGTGCCAAGAGTCGCGGAATGGACGGGCCTGAAGGCAGCACGCACCGTCTCAACCTCCGCATCCCGGACACCGGCATGTTGCTCCATTACACGTTTGCAGCAGGCAATAGCTTCGTCTCGTTCTATCCCAGAAGCACCTTCTACGGCTATCGCTTCGTTTCGGTAACGGCAACGGACGAGGTCACGATTCGCAGCATCAAGTCCATCCCCGTCTCTTCCATCACGAAGGAACTGGAGATTGGACACATCGAGACGGGTAGCGAGGACATCAACAAGCTCATCTCGAACACGGTTTGGGGACAACGCTCGAACTATCTTTCCGTCTCCACCGACTGCCCTCAGCGCAACGAACGCTTGGGTTGGACGGCCGACACGCAGGTCTTCACAGAGACTGGAACCTTCTTCGCCAACACTGACCGCTTCTTCCATAAGTGGATGCGCGATATGCGTGATACCCAATCTCCCACAGGTGCTTTCCCAGGCGTTGCACCTTTGGCACAGTACGGAGCAGGCGACGGCAAGGGCAACGGCGATATGATGCGACTCGGTTGGGCTGATGCAGGCATCATTGTGCCGTGGACCGTCTGGAAACAATTCGGGGATAAAGGCATCGTGGAAGAGAACTGGGAAGCTATGAACCGCTTCATGGATCACATCTACAAAACGAAGTACGAGCACACAGCGATGACCTCCGAGAACGGCAACTATCAGTGGGCGGACTGGTTAAGCTATGAGCCTTTGGAGAGTTGCAGCGGTCGCAGTCACGAGAACGGTCAGCCAAAGCCCGAAACTATTGTGTATTGGAACTACCTCAGCGCTTCTTATTGGGCCATCGATGCAGGCATGATGCTCGATATGGCACGCGCCATCGGTCGAGACGCCTCGCCGTACGAGAAAATGTTTTCAGAAGCGAAGGACTACATTCGCGAGAAGTTCCTCAATGAAGACGGTTCCTTCAAGCTCGACATACTCAACACGATGCAGACGCCAGCCCTGTTTGCCCTTCGAAACAACCTGCTCGAAGGTACCGCTAAAGAGAATATGATTGCCCGACTGCGCGAGAACTTCCGCCAGCATGACAACTGCTTGCAGACTGGTTTCCTTGGGACGTCCATCCTGATGCAAACGCTTACAGAGAACGGCATGCAGGACATCGCCTACGAGCTACTATTCCAACATAAGAACCCTTCGTGGCTTTATTCCGTTGATAACGGCGCAACGACCATTTGGGAACGTTGGAACAGCTATACTGTGGACGCAGGCATGGGACCACGAGGCATGAACAGTTTCAACCATTACGCTTACGGATGTGTCTGCGAATGGCTGTGGGAGACGGCTGCCGGCATTGCTGCCGATCCGAAGGAATCTGGCTTCAAGCATATCATCATGAAGCCCGTTCCCGACAAGCGACTTGGTCATCTCAAGGCAGAATACAAGTCGGCAGCAGGTCTCATCAAGAGTGCTTGGCGCTACAAAGGCAATCAATGGATATGGACCTTCACCGTTCCCAAAGGCGCAACTGCTTCTGTGACGCTTCCAGGCGAGAAGACTTCGAAAGAATATAAGGCCGGCACATATACTATAAAGCGATAAGAAAGCAAGATGAGGCCGCTGCTATTCCTCTTCTGTCTGCTTTTTGCAGCTTCCCTGTCTGCGCAACAATATGATTGGGACGACTTTGTGGAGGAATATACAAGTGATGTGGAGCGGGCTGAAGAAGAGGACTTGCAGCTACATCTGCAGGAGTTGAAGGAGCTTTCGGAGCATCCTCTGAACATCAACACAGCTTCTGTCGAGGACTTTTTGCAACTTCCATTTCTCTCTGAGGCACAGATTGAACAGATTCACGCCTACATCTATCTTCATGGACAAATGCAGACATTGGCGGAATTGCGCCTTGTGCCGCTTATCGACGACGTGACGCGAAGGCGCATTTCCCTCTTTGTTTATGCCGAGCCGGAACAGAAAGAAGAGAAGAAAAGCCTGTTCAGTCATCTTCGTAATGACTTCTCAACGCGACTCGATGTACCCCTCTATTATCGACTTGGGCAGCAGCAAGAGAATGGTTATCGTGGAGATGCGCTCTATCATCGCATTCGTTATCAGATAGGCAACAGCAAGCATTTTCAGGCAGGACTGCGAATGGAGAAAGATGCAGGCGAGCGCTTCTACGACAGCTACGGGGCTTATGCGATGCTGC